>CAYNRS010000147.1:0-5528 GCA_964399565.1 uncultured Ignavibacteriaceae bacterium | reverse complement strand
GGGGCTTGAGGCAGAGGAGAGGGGCCAGGCAGAGGCGATCGCGAGGAACCTTTTTGAAATGTCCCATTTGCCCGTACCGATTATCGTTGTGATCATCGGAGAAGGCGCATCCGGCGGAGCGCTTGGCATCGGTGTGGGAGACCGCATTCTTATGTTCGAGAATGCTTGGTACTCGGTTATTGCGCCGGAGTCGTGTTCGAGCATCCTGTGGCGGAGCTGGGATTACAAGGAACAGGCCGCCGAAGCATTAAAGTTGACTGCGAGTGACCTTGTCGAGCAAGGGATTGTAGACCGCATTGTTCCCGAACCGTTGGGAGGAGCTCACCGGAACGCGCAGGAAGTTGCAAACAGCTTGAAACAAATTCTTCTGGAGGAGTTGAAAAGCCTGAAGAAACTGAAGCCGTCGGCGCTGATTGAAAAACGCATCAAAAAGTTTGCGGACATGGGGGCATGGAAAGAGTGAGTGCAAGGTTAAGTCATTTTGTGCTGATGGAGTATTGGATGAATGGATTGTTGAAATCGTGATGGAGTCAGTTATTAAACACGTTTCGCAGATACGAGTTCGCTATGTGGACACAGATCAAATGAGGTTTGTGCATCACGGCAAATACTTTGAGTATTTCGAGCAAGGAAGGTCCGACCTTATGAGGGCGATTGGACTGCCCTATTCCGAGGTCGAAAAGCAAGGAATCCTCCTTCCAGTGATCGAGGCTTTTGCGAAGTTCCGTCAGTCCGCCAAGTATGATGATGTGATCAACGTTGAAACGACCGTGTCTGAAATGCCCGTAGCGAGAGTTAGGATCGAGTACAAGGTGTACCTCGAGGGCGGTCAGGAGCCTCTGGTCGAGGGTTACACAGTACACAGTTTTGTGAATGCTGACACGGGCAGGCCCACGCGGGCGCCATCGATGTTTCTCCATGCGCTCGAGGAGGCTTTCGAAAAATCGAAAGAATTATATGTTGAAAAAAGAACTGCTTGACATCCTCTGCTGTCCCCGGTGTAAAGGCGATCTTGACTACAGAATGGACCGGAACGAGCTTGTGTGCGAAAAGTGTGGCAAAGCGTATGCCGTCAAGGATGACATTCCGGTCATGCTCGTGGACGATGTGCCCGCGGAACAAAGCGGAATGAAGTGACCGTCTCCGTATTGCACCATTCCCTCTTTTCTTCTGTCCTTAACATCATATGTTCGCCAAGCTCCTGAGTCTTGGAAGAGAAACGGCCGTCTACGGTCTCAGCACGGTTCTGGGAAGACTGCTCAATTTCCTGCTTGTACCGTTCTACACGAACCTCCTTGCGCCCGCGGAATTTGGCGTTATTGCAAACGTCTACGCGTACATCGCATTTGTCGTTGTCGTGTACGGTTATGGGATGGAGCAGGCCTTCATGCGCTTTGTGTCGGATGCAAATGAGGACGACAAGCAAAGAATGTTCAGCCTTCCTTTCTTCTCACTCATCGGCACCTCCTTTCTCTTTTCTTCGATGATTCATTTCTTTGCTTCGGACATGGCGACATTGATAGACATCGATGTGAGTGAAGCGAGAATCGTCCGGTATGCTGCCTGGATTCTCTTCTTCGACACTGCCGCACTGATTCCCTTTGCCTCGTTCCGAATGGCTCATCGTGCGAAAACGTTTGCATCGCTCAAGTTGACAAACATTGTTTTGAGCCTTTTGCTGAACCTTCTCTTTCTGGTGATTTTTCGGATGAAAGTCGAAGGGGTGTTTCTGGCAAACCTGGTAGCCTCACTTGTGACCTGTTTGCTTTCGACCTGGATTGTGCGTTCAAGCATAACTTTTCGACTCTCGGCAAACCTTTACAAGGATATTCTTCGTTTCGGCCTACCGTTGATGCCGGCCGGATTGGCTGGTGTTGCTCTGCAGGTCATCGACAGGCCGATTATCAAGGCACTTACCAACGACGCGACGCTCGGAATCTACCAGGCAAATTACCGGTTAGGAATTTTCATGATGCTTATTGTTGGTATGTTCGATTATGCGTGGAGGCCGTTTTTTCTCAATCACGCAAACGATGTCGATGCCAGACAACTGTTTGCTAAAGTCCTTACCTATCTTTCCGTGTTGCTCATGAGCGTATTTCTTTTGGTCTCTCTATTCATCGAAGATGTTGTGAGGCTGCACATAGGAGGAAGATACTTCATCCACCCGGATTATTGGGCGGGACTGCCCATTGTACCGTGGATATTACTGGCATATGTCTTTACGGGCCTCTATACCGTCTTTGTTCCCGGAGTGTATCTGGAGAAAAAGACAAAATATATCCCTTGGAATTCCGGTTTTGGCGCTGCTTTGAAGGTTGGCCTGAACTATTCTCTCATCCCGGTTCTGGGCTTGATGGGGGCTGCGCAAGCTTCCCTTTGGGCATATGTCGCTATGGCGTTGGGCATGTTCATTGTTTCTCAGAAGTTCTACAAAATCGATTTTGAATGGACGAAAATCTTTCGGGTAACGGTGATTGCGGTAGGTTTCTATGCGATCTCCGTTCTCTTATACCTGGAGCCCGGAAGTCTCTGGGGAATTTTTGTCAAGCTCGTGATTGTTTCCTGTTTTGCGGTCCTGATTTTTGTACTTCGTGTTGTCGAAAAGAGTGAATTGCTGCAGCTCAGGGAAATTTTTTTAAAGAACACCTAAGCTTTGCTCTACGTCTCTTCGTTTCGTATATTGAAGGAAATATTACGGAAAATAAGTCAACATCATGGATGATCAGATGAAAAAATCAAGTTGGGTGCCGACAAACCCGAATTACGACCCCAACAAACCGATGCAAATCGGCGGACAGGCCGTCATCGAAGGTGTGATGATGAGGGCGCCGGGATCCGTCGCGACTGCGGTCCGAAGGTCCAATGGCGACATCGTTGTTGAAAAAGAGCCGTTTGTTTCCTGGGTGGAGAAGTTTGGGTTTTCGAAAATTCCTGTTGTGCGTGGAGCTATTGGACTCATTGATATGATGTATCTTGGTATCAAGACTCTGAATTTCTCGGCGGAGATTGCCATGATGGACGAGGCTCAAAAGGGGAGGGGCAACGGCCGCGCCGACGACATTAAGAGGAAAACTCAATCGAATCTGACCATCGTAGGAAGTTTGATACTGGCACTAGCCGTTGGTATTGGGATCTTCTTTATCACGCCCCTGGTTCTTACGACGAAGCTTTTTCGACTCGAACAGAACGCGTTTGAATTCAACCTGACGGCAGGAATTATTCGCATCGCAATACTCCTAGGCTATTTAGGTGCTATTTCTCTGCTCAAGGATATCAAGCGTTTGTTTATGTATCACGGCGCAGAACACAAAGCAGTCTTTGCTTTTGAATTGAACGATGACCTCATACCGGAGGCGACACAAAAGCACACGCGATTTCATCCGCGCTGCGGAACGAGTTTTCTCCTGATTGTGATGATCGTTGCGATTCTGTCATTCAGCATCCTGGATTATTTCCTGATCAAATTGTTTGGAGCGATGACGCTCTTTCTTCGTCTCATCACCCATCTGCCCTTCATCCCCGTTGTGGGAGGAATAGCGTATGAGTTTATTAAGTTTTCAGCAAAACACAGCACTACATGGTGGGGGCGCATCATCGTTGCGCCGGGTTTAAGTTTGCAACGCATAACCACGAAAGAGCCCGACCTTTCCCAGTTGGAAGTGGCTCTGGTGGCATTGCGCTGCGCTCTCGGAATGGAAGACGCAAAGAAATATCAACTCCGGATCATCGCTGTTGATGTCCCTGAAAAGGTGGTAGCGAGTGTTTGACAAGCTGGAAAAATCGGTAGAACGGTTTGAGGAGGTTCATCGCCTGATGAGTGATCCCGTTGTTATTGCGGACCAGCAACGATTCAGGGAATTGGGAAAAGAACTGCGCAAACTCGAAGCCATCGTCAAATCATACACGAGTTACAAGAAAACGCAGAGAGATTTCCATGGAAGCAAGGAGTTGCTGGAGTCCACGAATGACCCGGAAATGAAGGCAATGGCTCAGGAAGAATTTGACAATTCGAAAATGGAGTTGGTGAAAATCGAAGAGGAGCTGAAGCTTTTGCTCGTTCCGGAGGATCCCAACGACACAAAGAATTTTATTATGGAAATCCGGGCCGGCACTGGCGGCGAAGAAGCGGCACTTTTTGCGGCGGATCTGCATCGTATGTACACCAGGTATGCTGAACGCAAAGGCTGGAAAGTGGATCTGATGGACTGGAACGAAACTGGCAAAGGCGGTTTTAAGGAAATTGTACTTTCAGTGTCTGGAGATGGGGCGTACGGCCTCATGAAATACGAAAGCGGAGTCCATCGGGTACAACGGGTTCCGGAGACGGAAGCTCAGGGGAGGGTCCATACCTCCGCCGCGTCTGTCGTCGTCTTGCCCGAAGTGGAAGATGTGGAAATCGAAATCAACCCTGCCGACCTCGAATTTGAAACGTATCGTTCGGGCGGCAAAGGCGGTCAGAATGTCAACAAGGTGGAGACAGCAGTTCGCATTCGCCACAAACCGTCGGGCATTGTCGTTGCCTGTCAGCAGGAGAGGTCACAGTTCCAAAACAGAGAACGCGCAATGAAGATGCTAAGGGCTAAGCTGTACGAGGCGAAGGTCAACGAGCAGACGGCATCCATGGCGGCACAGCGAAAATCGATGATCAAGAGCGGTGACCGGAGCGATAAAATCCGCACGTACAATTTTCCTCAAAACCGCATCACCGACCATCGTATTGGGTTGACGCTCTACAACCTGGACCGTCTTATCGATGGTGATCTTGATTCGCTGATCGAACAGCTCAGGGTGGCGGATCGCGCAGAAAAGCTTCAGCAGCAAACGGCGTAAACGTTACCGGCCTTCTTTCCTTGCCGGGAGAGTCCTTATCCTGCCAAAAAACTTCTTCAAAAGTTCTTCGCTTTCTTTGTCGCAAATTCCTGGAATGATGTGAATCGTGTGGTTGAGGCGTTTGTCTTGTGGTATGTTCATGAGCGTTCCACAGGCACCGGCTTTGGGATCATAGGCGGCAAAAACGAGTGTGGGGATTCGCGCAAGGACCATAGCCCCGGCGCACATGGGACAGGGTTCCAGGGTTACATACAAGGTGCAATCCTCGAGCCTTCGTGATTCCAGGTGATTCGCGGAGGCTGTCAACGCGATCATTTCTGCGTGCGCGGTTGGGTCCTGCAGTTTTTCGATTTGATTATGTCCTCTGCCAATAATCCTTCCGTCGTGGACGATCACCGCGCCTACGGGAACTTCATCTTCTTCGAAGGCTTTCTCAGCTTCCCTCAGCGCCTGCTGCATCCATTGTTCGTGCTGTGTCATCCGTCTTTTTTGGTTGAGCAACTCCGCCGACCGGAGAACTGACGGTCGCGACTCCCTTCGCCTCCGAATAATCTCTGAGCGCTTTCGCTATGCGTTCGGCACCTTCTTTGACTTCGTCGAGGTGTTTTAACACCTCCGGATTATTCTCTGCGGCCTTCTCGGCTCGGCGAAGGTAGGCGAGAATGATGGTGAGAGGGTTGTTAATGTCGTGCTGA
>CAYNRS010000146.1:0-5528 GCA_964399565.1 uncultured Ignavibacteriaceae bacterium | reverse complement strand
GTATTCCCCGGGATTATCTCTGTGCATGCTGTGAGAGGCGTTCGAGATGACGCAAGCCTCTGTCTGTTGCAGGATCTTTGACAATCGATGAGAAATCGCATGAAAGAACTTCGGGCTCCTCTCACCGTATACGAGGAGCACAGGAAGTCTACACACCTTCGCTTCTGCCACAGGGAAGGGTGAGAATCCCGGGCCTAAAAGTTCGGTCCTCAGCGCCTGAGCATTATCCATCAGCACTACTCTCGCTGTTTGCGGCAATCGCTCAAAGCCTCCTGGACCGAGAACTCCGTTCGCAAACAACTTCACACCTTCTTCCAATTCGCTACGCCGAAATGCTTCGCGGGCCGGTTTGATTGCCTTCAGCCCAAATCTCATAAACCGTATGGCTGTCAAAGGACTTTTCGCAACAAGGGAAAGCATATGAAGCGGATTGTCCGGATTCTCGGCGAGCAGCGGCAACACTGGGGGTTCACCTAAAACAAGTGTTCGAACGACATCTGCATTTCGAATTCCGGTGAGAAGAGCTGTGTAGGCTCCATACGAAGAGCCGATGAGATGCGCGCGATAGAGGCCAAGTTTTTTGACAAACGCGGCGAGATCTTGAGCGTGCGTGTCGACGCTGTAGTCTGAGCCGTTACCGGTCGAAGTGTTCGGATAGTGGTATCTCCTGCTGTATGCGAACACTGTGTAACGCTCCGAAAAAGCCTCGACCTGAGCGTGCCATGTCCGTCGGTCGCTGACGCTTCCGTGTACAAAGATGACCGGATCGCCGCTGCCTTTCTGAATATACTCAAGCTTCGTTCCGTTGACTTCGACGGGCGGCATATCAGTTGTTCGCTTCTGACCTGATCGAATTTTTCATCGATTTCCATCGCCGTTCATTGGCAATTGGCCTGTGCTCGAACCGTTCGCGCTTTCTGAGTTTCAGTATTTCCGAGGCACGGTCCTGGGAGTTTGGATGAGTAATGAGGAGTTCGAAGCGTCTGGGGATACCTCCTTTCTCCTGCGACAAACGAAAAAGAAAATTCGCAAGATGTTGAGGGTCAATACCCGCTTTCACCAGATACTGAACGGCAGCAAAATCCGCTTCGGTCTCCTGGTCCCGGTCGAACGCCATGGACGTGAGAAGTTTGATGACCTGACGTCCAATCTCGCCGCTTCCTTCGCCGCCCGCGATTGTCGTGAGCATGGACAATCCTACTTCTTTTATGAGCTTTTTCTTCACGTGTTCAAGCTCCATGTGAGCTATCTCGTGGGCAATGACACCGGCAAGCTCCTCGGGTGAATTGCTATAGGCGATGAGCTCGGAATAGAGAACAAGGTTTCTCCCGGGGAGCGTGAAAGCATTGATGTCACTCTGGAGGAGTATGTAGGTGGAAATGGCGGAGTCTTCGATGCCGTTTGCCAGGCACAATCTTTCCTTGATGTTCTCGACAAAGGCCTTCACGGTGTCAGAGTCGAGATCGGGTTTTCCTCTCATCATTTCCTTCAGAACCCAATCCGCGAGTTTTTCTTCCGTGTCTTTTGTCAGCTGTTCGATTTCAAATGCCTTGACGAAATCGATTTTGCTGAGAAGAAACCAGGTTCCGAAAAACAAAAGTGCAAGAACAACAAAATGGAAAAGGACTCTTGCCATGACTAGGCTTTTACCAGTACATCAGCAAGCGGCCCGAAGAACCACCACGAAACATGTTTCCCTTTTCGTGTTCGCACTGCGGCATAAACAGTGGCGATAAACTCAAACATGTTAAAGAAAATGATCGTAAAGATATAAGCGAAGTATGTGTTTGTGGCCTGCCAATCGCCGAAGAGAACTGCAACCGTCCAATACACGCCGGCTGCGTTTGCAAAAAATGTCACAACTTGAGCCACGAGTGTCTGTGTGCAATGCCAGCGCACAAAATGCGAGGACTTTCTGTTTGCGAAATAGAAGATGAACGATGCGATGAGGTTGACGATGGGAAGCGGCAGTCCAAACATGATGACCACAACCGACATCAAATAACTGTTGGATGCCTTTTCCGAATCGTATTCGTTGGGCGCCTGGAAGGATTCTTGCGGTTTTATTGTGTCTCTATTATCCTGCATCGCTGTCGGAAAACCTGCCTGCTCTCCGTTCAGATACCCTTCGTGATGTTCCAAACCCAGTTCAGGAAAATGACAAGGAAGGCAACAATGGAACTCCATCTATGTTGGCTTACGTATGACTCTGCGCCTACGTAGTGCCGATAAAGACTGTCTTTTCGCCGCACTATGTCCAGTAAAACCCATAATGGAGCCACAAGAAGAGCAAATCCAGCGAAGAAGCCAAATGGATTCAAGAGCAACGCTCGCTGGAAATCGCCGGCGCTCAAAGCCATAACAGATCGTGTTGTTCCACATGATGGGCAGGGGATGCTCGTTATCGACTTGAACAGGCAAGGAACCTCCAATGGCTGAGTCGGGTCTAGTAGATTCCACGCTATCCAGACATATCCCGCGAAGGTGAGAGCTCCAACGAACATATAGAGGTGTTTCCTTATCATTCTGAACCCTGACTGATATTAGTACATCGCCCGCTGGATATTATCCATATTGACTTCCCTTGTGTGTCCCATAATCAGGAACCAATCAACGATTGTCCAAATACCAAGCCCGCCGCATGTCAGTAGTTTTGCAACGCCAAGGCCGACTTCACCGAGCACAAACCGATCGATCCCGAAATGTCCTCCGATGATCGAGATAATAAGCATAAGAATCGGGTCTTTGAGATTGACCCCCTGCAGCTGCGCGAATTTGGTATCATCGAGTTTCGTCAATTTCTCGCGAACCGCCACCAGCTGGTACCCTTCGAAGTACTTTCCGGATGCCATGAGAAACATGTCGATTTTCTGTTGTTCCATGTAAGTCTCCTGTTGTTTGTGGAAAAAGCCGGTGTGCGCTCTTATTTGACGAGGTTCGCCAGCGTATCGTGATGCTCGCGAATCAGCGTGCGCAAATAGGGTCCGATGTGTCGAGCACTTTCGAAGCCGGCTTCTCGAGCTGCAATTTCCTGGTCTTTCTCAGCAATGTCGGCGCTTTCCGCGTAATGCTTTATGTCTCGGAAAGCACCTACGGTAAACAAATCCCACGAGGCCCCCTGATCGCGGATAAAGATGAGGTTCTCAGGCCGTTTGAGCGCCCGCTGGTACGTATTCTCCATTTCGCGTTCTTTATAAAGCTCATCCTTTTTGCCTGGAAGAGCGACAAACATTTCAATATGGAAGAATGTAGTGCCATTGAATGATTTGTGAACCTCTTCCTTCGAAGGTCCCCAAACGAAGACGTCCTCTCGCCAGGAAATGAGTTGCTGAATTCTTCGTTCCATCTCTACCCATTCAGACCTTTGACGTTTCGCCATCCGGGCGGAGGTGAAGTAGTCAGGGTAACTGACAAGCGGAAAGAGGATGAAGAGATCCCATTTGTCGCCCTGCGAATGCCGGACCATAAAAGGTCGCGGCTCGCCCATTGCTGAATCATTTGCGAATTTGTACTTGTAGAGCTCGATGAGTTCCAACAGCTTACCAGGAGCTGCCTGCACGAGTGTGGTCTTGTACAGAAATGATTGTTGAGCTTGGGAGATACTCCAGATGATGCAAAAAAGAAGGAGAACTCGAAGGGATCTCATCGCGCGTTGTGATGTGGAAGCTCGACCATTATACAAAAGGGCGCGTCGTTTGTCAAGCTACCATTGAAACGATTCCCCGTTGTTGAGGATCTTGACCCTTTCCGAGAGGCCGAGAAGTTGGGATTGTTCGCGCAGAAGGGCAGGCGGCTCATCCAGAGGTTCATCGCTAATCTTGAAAGTTCCCCAGTGAATGGGAATCATCGTTTTTGCCTTGAGGTCGATGAATGCCTTAAGGGCTGTCTCCGGCTTCAAATGAAGGAGCCTGAACCACTCGTACGGTTTGTACGCGCCGATGGGCAAGAGTGCCACATCGATTGAGAATCGTTCCGCAATGAGACCGAAATGGACGTCGTAACCAGTATCGCCGGCGAAATAGATCGCAGCACCATTGCTTTCAACCACATATCCGCTCGCAAGAGTTCTCTTTCTGTCCCATGGCAATCGCTTGTTGGTGTGTTTGGCCGGCACACAAGTCACCGTCAAGTTATGGATCTCTGATTTCTCCCAGAGTTTCATTTCGAGGAAATTCTCGAAACCTGTGCGTCTGCCGTATTTTGAAAGGCCTTCGGGGAAGACAATTGTCGATTGTTTCTTTTTGCGGAGCCTTCTCAGAGTTTTCAGGTTCAAATGGTCATAATCTGCATGGGAGATAAGGATGATATCGATCGGTGGCAGTTCATCGATTGGAATTCCCGGCTTGGCAAGTCGCGGAATATAAAACCCAAGCGTCCAGCTATAGACGGGATCGGTCAAAACATGAACGCCACCAAGTTGAATCAGGACGGTGGCGTGGTTGATAAAGGTAACGGAGTTCAATGCAAGTCACTCTGGTCGGAGATGACGAATTCATGCTTTCAAAAAAGCCTCCTTTGTTTCGGCGGAAAGAACCTCGTTCATGCTGCCGGTCCGATAACCCTGCAAGTCAAGAGTGACGTACACAAACCCGAACTTTTTGAAACGTTCAACAATCTGCTCGCGAAGTTGATCATCAAAAATCCTGTGGAATTCCTGTTTCCCGATTTCAATCCTTGCCGTTTTGTCATCATGGTGCCGGACCCGGAAAAAACTGAACCCCAGGTCTCGCATGGTGGTTTCTGCTTCGTCGATTTTCATGAGATTCTCCTTTGTTATGCCAAAGCCATAGGGAAATCGTGAAGAAAGGCACGCAAACGACGGCTTGTCCCAGGTTGGGATGTCAAGATGTTTGGCCAGGGTCCTCACATCACTCTTTGAAAAACCTGCCTCGAGAAGCGGAGACCGGACATTCTGCTCAGACTTTGCCCGCATGCCAGGTCTAAAATCACCCATATCATCGGATATTGTCCCGTCGGCGATCCAGCGGAGACGTTCCTCTTCTGCGATAATGTTGAGTTTTCCAAACAACTCCGATTTGCAGAAATAACATCGATCCGGCGGGTTCTCCCTAAACTTAAGGTTATCAGTCTCCTCGGTTGCCACTACCCTGAACCGAGAACCGAATTGCTTTGCCAAAGCCACGGCTTCTTCGAATTCTCTGGTGGGATAGGTCTCAGAACGTCCGATGACGGCCAGCGCACCATCTCCCAAAACTTCCGTTGCAACACGAATCAGCAACGTACTATCAATCCCGCCTGAAAAACCGATCACGACACTCTCCATTTCCCGGAGGATTGTCTGAAGGCGTTGAAACTTCTGTTGAACTTCAAAACTTACGGTCGACTCCATTCATCCGTCAATCCATTGATCCACATATTCGGTTTCAACTCTTGAGCTTCTCTTCCAACGCTTTCCTCACTTTGTCCATCGGCATCTTTTCTTGAGTCCAGGTTTCGAACGCCTTCGACCCCTGATGCAAAAACATTTCGATGCCGCCGATCGCGCATGCGCCGGCTTGGCGGGCTCG
>CAYNRS010000145.1:0-5543 GCA_964399565.1 uncultured Ignavibacteriaceae bacterium | reverse complement strand
CGATATGGGGAGAGAAGCACCGGCGCAATTTCCTTTGGGAGGCACCAAAGGAGGTCAAGCAATGGGCACCGTTCCTGTTGTGATGCTTCTTGTGGTTCTTTATACTGTGTTGATTTTTCTCTTTCTCAGGTTCTTCGGATTCCTCTCGGACCGTGATGCTGAGATAAGGAAACTGCTTTCAGGCAGGCACTCGCGAAAGAAATCAAGTACTCCGACTGAAAAGCGGAGATTGAAGCTCGCTCGTTAGTCAAGACTTCTGTTAGAACAAATGTGCCATGGCCCCAACATCTCGGCTCTTTTAGTCTTCCGCGTTGAGACTTTGAGCCTGTCCTCCGTCCACGTCGGGAACCTCCCACTCTACTTCTCGGTCTGACTAACCGTTCCCCCGAGCAAAGCAGAGATCGCGAAATAGATCCAGCCTGCCGATTTCCATTTCGTAGTAACTTATCGTGAAAAAATCACTAAAAAGGGGTTTGCCAGGGCTTGAAACCGTTGCAAACTTCACAGGCAACCTTCATAATACGCGGGGTGTACTCTATCACTTTTTCTTCATGGGAGCCATGTACGGATGCTCTTTCAGCTCGACCAGAAGAAACTTCACTTGCTTGCCGCCGACATTTTCGGTTACGTGTGGGCGCTCGGGGTCGCCGAGGGAGAATAAAATCCTGCTTCCCGTCAACGCCCTACATCGTCCAGAACTTCTCGAATACTCCTCAGAAGAATGCTTGGCGTGTAGGGTTTTTGGATAAAATCCCTTACACCGGCTTTCAAAATTTCCGATTTCAGCTCGGGCTCCAGATAACCGCTTGCAAGCACCATTCTTACACGCGGGTTCATGCTTTTGATCTCGAGGAAGAGATCATAGCCACTGAGCTTCGGCAGCCCCATATCGGAAATGACAATTGCAATCGATTCCCTTTGGGCGGAATAGACTTGGAGAGCTTCTTTTCCGTCTCTTGCTTCGAGGACCGTATATCCCTTCTCCAGAAGGTTCTCCTTCACCAGATCTCGAATCACATCTTCATCCTCGACAATGAGCAATGTTTCCGTCCCACCCCGGACCTCCTCCAGCATGTCTCTCCCTTCGCCGGCTGACTCCTCCTTGCCCGAGAAAACCGGCAGGTAGACGTGAAATGTCGTTCCGGCCCGCGGAGTACTGTCGACGTCAATGAACCCTCTATGCGCTCCGACGACGCCGTAAACGACTGCAAGTCCCAAACCAGTTCCCTTCCCCAGTTCCTTCGTAGTAAAAAACGGTTCGAAGATTCTGCTCCTCGTTGCCTCGTCCATCCCGAGGCCGGTGTCGCTCACCGTAATGCACAAATACTCTTTCTCCGGGACTTCCGGGAAACGCGATTCCAGCGAATTTGCTTTGACGACCTTCGTCGCAAACGTGAGTGTACCACCCATGGGCATAGCGTCCCGGGCATTCACCGCGAGGTTCAACAGTACCTGATGAATCTGGTTCGGGTCGCCGACGACGGAAGGGATTGAAGAATCCAGAGTGGCAACCATTTCGACCGTCTTGGGGAAGGTTTCTCGAAGAAGCCTGATGAGTTCCTCAATAACTTCGTTGACTCGCACAGACTCAAACAACGTGTCAGCCTTCCGAGCAAACGTCAGAAGCTGCCGCACCAGTCCGGACCCACGCTCTACCGCCGCCGCTATGGTCTTCGTGCTGTGGGATAACTTATCGGGTTTGTCTTTGTACCGCTCAAGGAGCGATACATGCCCAAGGATCATTGCGAGAATGTTGTTAAAGTCGTGTGCGATTCCACCGGCAAGTGTCCCAATTCCTTCGAGTTTCTGTGATTGCCGCAGTTTTTCTTCAAGCTGCTTTTGTCCCGTAATGTCCACGTAGATCCCATAGATACCGACAAGCTCCTGTTCTATGATGATGGGATAACCTGTAATGGACACGTCGACAAGCGTTCCATCCTTCTTTCGCCGTTTGGACTGTTTCTGCACGACGCGCCGGTTCTGCGCAACGCTTGACAATTGAGACCCTTCCTCCTTCAGAGAGGACGGCACGACAAGGTCGTTAATCTTCCTTCCCGTCGCTTCATCCGGGGAATATTGAAATATCTCCTGGAATGCCCTGTTGGAGGTCAGAATGCGATCTTCTGTATCCAGTACAACAATGCCGGCTGGAGAGTTTTCAAATAGCTGCTGGAAGTACGACCTCTGCAGGTGAAGTGCATCCTGCGCACGCTTTTGCTCTGTGACGTCATGAATAATACCGCGGAAGGCAATAACCTTTCCCCGCTCATCCCGCACGGGCGTCGCGGTCTCCAGAACTGTAAGGCGTTCGCCGTTTTTCCTTTTCAGCGTCAACTCGTAATCTTTCACAAATCCTTTTTCTGCCAACTCCTTCCGATATTGTTCTCTATCCTTCGGGTTAAAATAGAGGTCGTTCGCTATGTCGATGTTAAGCAGTTCCTCTTTCGAAGAATAACCGAACAGTTCAATTCCGGCGGCGTTGATTTCCTGGAATGTTCCTTCGGGGGTGCTGATGAATACGACATCTTTTGACTCTTCAAACAGGTTGCGGTACTTCTCCTCCGCACTCTTGCGGGCCGTCACGTCTCTGAAGCTCCAGACGCGTCCTACGACCTTGCCGCCAACGCTCTGAGGCTGCGAATACCGCTCAAAAACTCTTCCGTCTTTGAATTCCAGAATGTCGGAACCCTCGATTTCGGGGCTATTGTACAATTCTTTCACACGCGAAAGGAATCCCTGCGGGTCTTTCAATTGGTCAAGTACGAAGTTCAAAAGCAACTTATCGTCTCGGCTGCGAGTGGTCTCTTCAGGAATGCGCCACAGTTCAAGAAATTTCTTGTTAAAGCTGGAAACTTTCCCCTCGGTGTCCACTACGAGAATACCGTCCGCTGTGGACTCCAGCGTAGACGTGAGTAAAGAAAGTGTATTTCTTAGCTTCTCTTCGGCTCGTTTGTGTTCGGAAGCTTCCAACGCCAATGAAATCATATCAGAAACCGAAGCAGCAAATTCCTGTTCCTCGGGAGCCCATTCTCTCGCAGGGCCTGTATGCTCATGACAGAGAATACCCACGACTCGGCCATAAAGGCGAATAGGAATATCCATCATGGAGGTAATTCCATACGCATCCAAATAACTTTCGGTGAATTCGCTTGTACATGGATCGGTCCGCGCATCATGCGCTGCGATGGTTCGTTTCTCCTCCAATGCCTCAAAATATTTTGGGTAGTGCTCTGCTCTCAACCTGAATCCTCGGTCATGAACTTGTTTACTTTTGAAAAAGAGATCCTCACAAACAATTTCAGCGCGTTCATTCGTAAACGACCACACGCTGACGCGTTCTACGTCGAGTGTCCGCGAATCGATTTCAATGATCTTCCGACGAGCCGAGTCTAATTCAGAAAAGTCTAACTTTCCAATTTCAAGAAGAGCTCTTTGGTGTTGGATGATCTGGTCAGTTCTTTTTCTCTGTTTTTGTTCAACTTTCTTTCGCTCGGTGATATCTGTGGCTACGCCCACAAGAGCAACGGGAGTCCCTTCTTCGTCTCGAATGATACTGGTAGAAAGGCGGATGGGGAATTCAGTTCCGTCTTTTCGTCGATTAAAGAGTTCTCCCTGCCAGCCGCCTTTCATCGTTGTCGGCAGAATCTGGCGAGTCAATTCGGGAGGATTGTTTCCCCCGCGCACAATACTAATGTGCTTCCCTAAAAGTTCATGCTCCTGGAATCCGTACGTTTTGAGAAACGCCTCGTTGACGAAAAGGATTGTGTCTTCCATGTCAGTGATGCTGACGCATTCAGTGATACTGCGCAGAGCGAACACGAGCCGTTTGCGCACTTCCTCTTCGCGTTTTCGACTGGTGATATCCCTCGCTTGCATCCGAATGGTTTTGCGAACACCTTCGCCCGATGGGATGGGACTCAAATGGCCGACGAACCAAAGACGGCCGCCCAGAACATCAAGAGGGTATTCAATCATCTCAGGGCGTCCCGTGTTCAGTACTCGCCTGATCACTTCCATAAACGGCGCCCCGATTTCCTCGCCCAGAATCTCAGGGACGCGCTTGCCCAACAGCTCCGCCTTCGGGCGAGCGAGCAGGCTTTCGTCAAATGTCCAGACATTCAGATACGTGCCTTCGTCGTCAAACTCAAACACAATCTCATCGATAGAGCCTACGAGCGCTCGAAGCCGCATCTCGCTGCGGCGTATTTCATCCTCCGCTTTCCTGCGGTCAGTTATGTCCCTGGAGTTTATGACAATCCCTCTAACGGAAGGATTCGAAAGCAAGTTTTTGCCTGTGACGTCGAGAAGCCGCCATGTTCCATCCGCGCGAAGAAAACGGCACTCAAAGCTGGCGGTGAACCCGGGAATCTTCACGCTGTCCTTCAACAGTTTGCGAAGTTGAGGCGTCTCGTCGGGATGAAGAAATTGAAAAATGTTTCTCCCGACAAGTTCATCTTCGGCGTGGCCCAGCGAACGCATCACCGAGGGGCTTTCATAAAGAATCGTTCCCCACTCGTCCAAGATAGTAATGAAGTCGGTCCCGTTTTCAATGAGTGTCTGATAGAACTCTTTAGCACTCTCCGATCCCGACAAAACAGGTACGCCCCTCCTGCCACCAAGAGCGGACGAAACCACGGAGCGAGCGGACAGGATCCACGTAATGAGCCGGTTCGACAAACTCGCTGCTTTATTCATGTTCTTTCGGCATCATTCAGTAAGAAAGGAAGAACCACAACAGGTGCATGAGTATGTGGAATTGCCTTGAAGTACTGTGAAGTTACACAACAGCAAAGCAAGAATCAAAGGAAACGTGAGAGCAATCCTCAGACTCCATTCCGGCAACACGGTTGCTTTTGAAGGACATTTCGTTTACCCTTTTCGTATGAAAATCGGCATTGTCGGCAGCGGTTTTGTCGGAGCTACAGCGGCATTCGCGATGGTCATGCGCGGCGTAGGAAGAGAGATCGTACTCGTGGACGCCAACCGCGCACGGGCGCTGGCAGAAGCTGATGACATCCTCCATGCCGTGCCTTTCGCCCATCAACTGGAAGTGAGGCCGGGAGAGTATCAGGACCTTAAGGAATGTCGCGTTGTGGTAATTGCCGCGGGGACAAATCAAAAACCCGGCGAAACACGCCTGCAGCTCCTGGGCCGTAATGCTGCTGTCTTCAGGGATGTCGTGCCGAATATTCTCAAGTATTCACCGGATGCCGTCCTTGTGGTCGCAACAAATCCTGTTGACATTATGACTCACGTGACGGCGCAGATCGCCGCAGAACGCGGTATTCCCTCGACACGGATTATCGGCTCCGGAACAACGCTCGACACCGCGCGTTTCCGCGCACTGCTTGGAAGGCACGTGGGCGTCGACCCGAATCACGTGCACGCGTATGTCCTTGGCGAGCATGGCGACTCCGAAGTTCTCACCTGGTCACTGATAACCGTCGGGGGTCTGTCTCTGGAAGATTTCTGCCGGCAACAATCCGTTCAACTGAATGCAGCCGTTAAGCAGGACATCGATCAAAAAGTGCGGAAAGCGGCAT
>CAYNRS010000144.1:0-5544 GCA_964399565.1 uncultured Ignavibacteriaceae bacterium | reverse complement strand
GGAATGCTTTGACGCAATCATCGCGTCTCTCAAAAACCTTGAGAACGACGAAACTCTTCTCGTTCAATCAGGGAAACCCGTGGGCATTTTCAAAACCCACGCAGACGCCCCGCGCGTGCTCATCAGCAATGCCATGCTCGTTCCACACTGGGCCACGTGGGACGAATTCAGAAGGCTCGAAGGGCTTGGATTGACGATGTACGGACAGATGACTGCGGGAAGCTGGATTTATATCGGCACACAGGGAATCCTGCAGGGCACGTATGAAACGTTCGCCTCATGCGCTGCAAAGCATTTCGGCGGATCGCTGTCCGGCAAATTTCTCCTCACGGCCGGGCTTGGGGGCATGGGCGGAGCTCAGCCTTTGGCCGCGACTATGAACGGCGCGGCTTGCCTCGTGGTCGAAGTGGATAAGGGCAGGATAGAACGACGACTGCAAACGAGTTATCTCGACACCATGACCGAAGACCTCGACGACGCACTCGCACAAGTCCGGGCTGCAAAGGAAAAGAAATTGCCGTTGTCAGTCGGACTTCTTGGAAACGCCGCAACAATAATTCCGAAAATTGCCGCTGGAAAATTTCTGCCCGATGTCGTTACCGACCAGACCTCGGCGCATGATACCCTCAACGGATACGTGCCCGCAGGAATTTCATACGCCAAAGCCCTTCAGCTGCGAAAAACCAATCCGAAGAGATACGTGCAGCTTGCAAGAGCATCCATTGTTGAGCACGTCCAGGGCTTGTTGAAACTCCGAAAGAAGGGCGCCATTGTTTTCGATTATGGCAACAATATTCGAGGCGAAGCCCAATCGAATGGCGTCAAAAATGCCTTCGACATTCCCGGGTTTGTGCCTGAATATATCCGCCCCCTCTTCTGCGACGGCAAAGGGCCGTTTCGCTGGGCAGCGTTGTCAGGAGAACCCGAGGACATACTCCGCACGGATCGAGCCGTCATGGAGACATTTCCGGAGAACAGGCAGCTGTGCAACTGGATAGAAAAGGCGCAGAAGGAAGTCACGTTTCAGGGCTTACCCGCGCGTATTTGTTGGCTTGGGTACGGCGAACGAGCAAAAATGGGAAGGATCTTCAATGACCTTGTTGCAAGCGGTGAAGTTAAAGCGCCCATCGTTATCGGCAGGGACCACCTCGATTGCGGCAGTGTCGCCTCGCCGAACCGCGAGACCGAGAAAATGAAAGACGGAAGCGATGCTATCGCAGATTGGCCGATCCTTAACGCTCTCCTCAATGCCGTCGGAGGAGCAAGCTGGGTGAGTGTGCACCATGGCGGAGGTGTGGGAATCGGGTTGGCAATTCATGCAGGTCAGGTCATCGTGTGCGACGGGACGAAGGAAGCCGAAGCTCGATTGGAGCGCGTGCTGACGTACGACCCCGGCACCGGAATCTTGAGGCATGTCGACGCCGGGTATGAGCGGGCTATTGAGAACGCGAAGAAGTGGGGCGTGAAGATTCCGATGATGAAGTGAAGAAGCTCGAAGGACAGTATGGCCTTGCGCGTCATGGCTAAACCCATTCTGTGCTTTGGTTTGTTCAACTCCACCATGAATCGTGGGTTATCGATTCGGATATTTCTCGTTTGATCTCGTGAAATTTCTCATTCTCGGCACTGGCGGCGTTGGTGGATTTTTCGGAGGTGAGTTAGCGCGCGCCGGTCAGGATGTCTGGTTCATCGCCCGCGGCAAGCACCTTGAAGCCATGAAGGCTTCAGGATTAAAGCTGCGCACCACTCACGGCAATTTCACCATTCCGGCCGGCAAAATGTCCGAAGACCCGGCAGATGCCGGACATGTGGATGTTGTGCTTTTTTGCGTAAAATCCTTTGATACGGAAAAAGCTGCTCAGAGGCTGGCTCCAATCTTAGATAAACGTTCCGTTGTCATCTGCCTTCAAAACGGAATTGACAACGAAGAGAAAATTCAGCGGATGATTACCAATGGAACTGTGTTCGGCGGAGCTGCGTACATTTCAGCGCGTATTACGGCTCCAGGCGAAGTAACAGAGACGGGCGGCCTTCAACGAATTGTCTTTGGTCCGATGACACGTAAAGACGACAATCTCGCAAAAAATCTTCTTGACATGTTTGCACAAGCGAAAATCAATGCGTCTTTCAACACAAACATTGAGCAGGAGCTCTGGCGGAAATTTACATTCATAACTTCGATGGGCTCTATGACGGCACTTTCCCGACTCACGCAGGGAGAAATCCTCGAATCGGCTGAAACCATGGGCACCGTGTTTGCTGCGATGAAAGAAGTGGAGTCTGTTGGAAGAGCAAAAGGCGTGAGCATTCAGCCGCTTGAGCCCGAGAAAGTTATCGAGGGAATCAGGCGGTTCGACCCAAACACACGATCTTCATTGTATTACGACCTCGTGAACGAAAAGCCGATGGAAATTGAGGCGTTGAATGGAACCGTAGTCCGGCTTGGCAAGGAATTAGGGGTTCCGACGCCGATCCATCAGACTATCTACGCCGCTCTGCTTCCTCACCACTTGAAACATCTACAAAGAACAGCCACGGCATAACCTCGATGCAGGAACCTAGAAGCAGTAATCTCAACCCGAACGTTGGGCTTTGTGAGATTTGTGTTCACGCACGCGTTGTGAAAAACTCACGGGGAAGCGATTTCTATCTTTGCAAACTTTCCGAGACAGATTCTCGATTCGACAAATATCCCAGGCTTCCAGTCTTATCGTGCGAAGGGTTCATAGGAGAGTCCACGAGATCAAACCGGCAGTCGCCTGACCGTTGAATGCAGGCAGGTTCGGTTGTACCGGTTCACCGCCTCTTCTTCAGATTGGTTCTCCTTCATGACGACGAACCACAACATGAACATGTTTAAACCGTAGGGGTGGTTCGCCCTTTATCGGGGTGAATGTCAACGCAAGACCTCGATCACAAACGTTGGGACAACCGACGTTCTGAAAGGAGCGAACAACCACGCTCATTTTCGAACTGCTCCGGCCAACCTTGCTTCTTCAGCATTATCTTTGTTTCTTTTCATCGTTTTGTTGTCTACGTCGCGTTTTCCCACGCCAAAGACTCATACTTCGTGCATCTTCTCCTTAACAACATCAAACAACTCGTTACGGTAAACGCCAACGGCAAACCTGTGAAAACAGGCAAGGACATGCGACAAATAGGCGTCCTTGAAAACGCCTCTGTGCTTATTGAAAACGACAGGATCAAGTGGGTAGGCCCGGCGAAGAGTTTTCGGGAAAAACTCCCGCGCGACGCAGATATTATCGACAGCAAGGATTACATCGCATTCCCGGGTTTTGTGGATGCCCATACGCATCTTGTGTTTGCCGGGAGCCGCGAAAACGAGTTTTCTATGCGCGCACGGGGAATGACATACGAACAAATCGCCGAAGCAGGTAGCGGTATTCTCAGCACTGTCAAGGCGACGCGTGCAGCAACCAAAAAAGAGCTAAAGAAACTCGCCGCAAAACGGCTCGACGCCATGATGCAGCACGGAACAACAACCGTCGAAATAAAATCCGGTTACGGCCTGAACGAGGAATCCGAAATCAAGATGCTTGAGGCCATCAACGAGCTTGGCAAAGAGCATCCAATGACGATCGTTCCGACATTCCTTGGAGCGCATGCTTTCCCTCCGGAGTCTCGCGATCGTCGCGACGAATACATAACTGCTCTTTGTGAGAGAATGCTCCCCTACGTCGCGAAAAAGAATCTCGCCCGCTTCTGCGATGTCTTTTGCGAAAGAGGTTATTTCACCGTAGAACAATCGCGGACCATTCTTATGGCGGCAAAGTCCCTCGGTTTGGCGTTGAAAATTCACGCGGACCAACTCGCGAACATAGGCGCATCAGGCCTCGCGGCAGAACTGTCCGCCGTTTCTGCCGACCACCTCGAAAACATAAAAGAAAGCGAAATCCGGAAACTGCAGGAATCCGGATCGATCGCAGTACTTCTCCCGGGTGTATCCTTCTTCCTCAACTACCCCCATGCGAATGCGCGTGCGTTGATCGATGCCGATGTTCCGGTTGCCATCGCATCTGACTTCAACCCCGGCTCCAGCATGTCCTTTTCCATGCCGCTCATGATGACAATCGCTTGCACGCAAATGAAGATGACGCCGGAAGAGGCAATCAGTGCGTCGACCATCAACGCAGCCGCCGCATTGAAATTATCGGATCGGCTGGGAAGCATCGAGGTCGGCAAACAAGCGGATGTTGTCCTGTGCGAAATCCCGGGTTACACATTTCTGCCATATCATTTTGGAGTGAACCTGGTTTCAAAGGTCATCAAACGAGGGACGATCCTTGAGTTCTCCTAGAGTTGTCGGTGTAGACCTTGCGGGGAGTCCCAAGCGCAACACCGGAATTTGTGCTCTCGAAGGAAATCGCATCAGGGGATGGAAGACCGTGTTTTCCGACAAGGAGATTCTCGATTTTATCGTTAAGCACCATCCAAAACTCGTTGCCATCGATGCTCCGCTGAACCTCCCTCCCGGCCGGAAAACCATTGACGACAGAAACGGCGAACACTTCCGTCCCTGCGACCGTGAGTTGCTGGCCCGAGGTATCAGGTTTTTTCCGATTACTCTCGGCCCCATGCGCTCACTAACAACACGCGGGATATCACTGCGCAAGAAACTTGTCCGCCGCCGGCTGAAGGTCATTGAAATGTATCCCGGCGCAGCTCAGGATGTCTGGAACATCGCCCGTAAACAAGACGGGCTTGGGAAGCTGTCCAGGGGTCTTCAAAAACTCGGCGTGAAGGGACTGGACAAGAGAATGAACGGGGACGAGCTCGATGCCGTTACCGGCGCTCTCGTCGGAAGATTATTCCTCAAGGGAAAGGCCGAAATCCTTGGAAATTTCCGCGAGGGCGCTATCATCATTCCACTCTCTGGGCGAAAATCAAAAAAACGATGAAGCAAATAGTTGAATGCGTGCCGAATTTCAGCGAAGGACGCGACAACAATATTGTCAACGCCATCGGCAATGGTGTAAAAACTGTTGACGGAGTGAAACTCTTGAACGTTGAACCGGACAAGGATTACAATCGCACAGTCGTGACGCTTGTGGGTGAGCCTCAAAGTGTTGTGGAAGCGGCTTTTCGGGCAACAAAGATTGCTTCAGAAATCATCGACATGAGGAAACACAAGGGAGAGCACCCGCGGCTTGGGGCCACAGACGTTGTGCCGTTCATCCCAATTTCCGGCGTTACGATGAACGACTGCGTAGAACTTGCGAACCAGTATGGAAAACGGGTGGCAAATGAGCTCAAGATACCGGTCTACCTTTATGAATACGCTGCCCGGTCTCCGCAACGAAGAAACCTGGCCGACATACGAAAGGGAGAATACGAAGGGTTGCCGCAAAAGATCGTGGACCCTGTATGGAAGCCCGATTATGGCGACGCAGAATTCAATGCAAAATCGGGAGCGACGGTAACGGGCGCGCGAAAGTTCCTTATTGCGTACAATGTCAACCTCAACACGCCCGACCAATCCGTGGCAAACGAGATTGCTGCGCGCATACGTGAAAGCGGACGCCC
>CAYNRS010000143.1:0-5548 GCA_964399565.1 uncultured Ignavibacteriaceae bacterium | reverse complement strand
TCGTATGAGATTGACGGCCTGCCGTAGTCGTTGACAGAAACCTTGCCTTCAGAATCAATTTCTTTCACAAGTACGATAGAAGCACCTGTGTGGGGAAAATTCCTCATCATCTGCCTGTGCAATCGCCCAAATGCGGGTGTTGCAAGGCTTGCAAGGGCCGCGGAGGCGGGGACAGCTTCAATCCAAAAACCCCCTCTGTCGTTGTTCTTGTTCACAAATTCGTCGCACATGGCCGATTGAGGGATACCCTTCCAGGGGAGCACAGACTTGTCGTACAGGCCGAGCACTGCTGTCGTAAGGTGGAATGTCAAATGTTTTCCAAGGTGGCGCCCAGAGTCCAGAATTCCAGATTTAAGCAGCAACAAAGGGCTGAAAAGAGCGCTTGCCGAAACAATAACGACGGGTGCCTCGATAACGAAGTCGGTCTTCGATTTTTGCGTGGTCTGATCAAGAATCTTGCCGTGCACACGCTTCAAGTTCCCTGAGATTTCAATTCGGTTCGGCACGGAAGCTCGAGTACACTGTTGCACCTGATTTGACCGCATCCGGGATGTAAGTAAG
The DNA here is from genome assembly GCA_964399565.1 of uncultured Ignavibacteriaceae bacterium. GTDB lineage: Bacteria > Bacteroidota > Ignavibacteria > UBA10030 > UBA10030 > JACQPT01. The sequence continues at coordinate 4,987 of CAYNRS010000143.1, read as the reverse complement.
GTCAACAGACATTTTAGCGCCAACGGGACAACCAAAGCCGCACGCCCCTGTTTTAACACAGCCGTCCGTATTTCGCCCCGTTACCATTGCCTTGTAGCCAAGTTTCTTTGCACCCTCGAGAATAATCCTGTTTTGGGCATTGTGGTTTTCTTCGGGCTCAGAATGAATGTGGAGATACTTTTCGATGCGGTTGAAGTAAGGGTTCAGATCCTTTGTTGACAGCCCTGTAACGCCAAACTTTTTTGCCCAATGTTCAAGCACAAAATCCGGCGTTGGAAGAGAGGTAGTCCAATTCACTGTAGAGCTGCCGCCGACGCATCTTCCTTGAAGCACAGTCACTGAAAGGTCGTCTGTCGCTTGTCCTGCCCGCTGACGATAGAGGTTTGTAAAAGCGAATTCTTCGCTGGAGATGAAGTCTCTCGGTCGAAAGTATCCGCCCTCTTCGAGGATGATCACCTTCTTCCCCGCCTCTGCGAGAACTTTGGCGCTTGCTCCGCCTCCGCATCCCGAGCCGACGATGCACACGTCGGCACTCTCACGCAGGGGCTTATCGAACTCTTTTGACTGGACAATCATGCGTTAAGCTGGCTCAAATTTGCCGTCGTAGCCGATTTCGGGCCAGGAGCGTGGTTCTGTGTAAAACATGATCAAACAGACTCTTTTCAGTGCCTGGAATCCAGTCCTCCGAAAGGCAAAGGTGCTTGTCATCCAATCTTCAATATAGGAGTCCTGATCTTCCGCAGACATGCTGATAAAACTCGAGAATCGGAAATCAAAGAGGAATGCGAAAAACGGTGCGTTGAATACGGTGAGAAGCTGGTGAAATTGTTCCTGAACCTCGGGATCTGTTCCGGAAAGGAACTTGTCTGCGCGCATGGTAATGTTGAGCAGAGCAGCCGAAGGATTTCCCTCGGAGGGCGCACCAATCATTCTTTCTGCAATTGCCTGAAACACAATGAATTCGTGGTCGGAAAAAAAATCGAGTCGCTTTGGAATCTCAAGCGAAGGAATTTCTCGATAAGGGAATGGGAAAAATTTTGAGCCGGAAAGAAAAAGACCTCCCCACACAGTCTGTTTCAGGAATCTGCGTCGCGATGAGATGGGCATGGACTCAATTGAGGAGAATCGTTGTCAATATATCCCAATCCCCAGGGAAAATCAAGGAAACCGGGATGTTTGGTGTTGACAAAGACTACATTTGTCGCGATGTTTCCTCGAAATTTTTTCATGAAAGAGCAACTTCAGACATACAAAATACTTCTTGTGCTGGTAACGATGTGGTGTGTCGCGATCGTGGCGGCGCCGATGCTGAATTCCTTGGGAAGTTCCTCGCGCGCAGTCGGTGTGTTTCTGTACGAGGGCTTTTCCCGCGTTTGTCATCAGATGGACGAACGGTCGTTGTACATTGCAGGGGGGAAACTCGGAGTTTGCATGCGCTGTTCAGCGATCTACTTTTCATTTCTCTTAACGCTGCTTGTGCTTCCCGCGGTCAAGGCGGTCGATCGACTTGGAATTCCGTCAGTTCGGTGGCTGTGCGTCTTTGTAATTCCCTTATTTGTCGATGTTCTCTTGAACGACATGGGAATCCAAGGCAGCACGGCATGGTCACGGCTGATGACGGGTATTCTAGCCGGAGCGATTCTGCCGCTGTATATCGTCCCGCCGTTCCTTGACGCCGCGAAGCAGATTCGAAAGTCATTGCGCAATCCAGGAGAATTCTATGCCCGAAAAACCCAGTAAACAACGTGCAATCCTCCTCGGAGGGCTGGTCATGGGAAGTGTGTGGGGAATTCCGTTTGTGAACTTGATTAACTGCTGTTGCTGTGCCGGAATCCTTCTGGGCGGAGTTTTGGCGTCGTATCTCTATCGAGAGGAGTTTGTCGAAGGCATGCCGCCATTCGAATCGTCCGATGCTCTCATCACCGGCCTCCTGGCAGGAATTGTTGGAGCAGTTGTGGCGACGTTCATCGGAAACCTCATTCATTTGACTTTTGGACCGATTGGAGCTGAATTAACGAGAGACATTATGGAAAAATTGCTGCAACGGCTTGAGGAACAAGGCTCCATTCCTGCGGGGATGTGGGATGACATGCTGGATCAACTGGAAAGGGAGATCAATAAACCGTTAACGGTCTACGAAGTGTTGAGGGATCTTCTGTTCAGCGTTGTCCTCCTGCCGATTTTCGGGATGTTAGGAGGCTTGCTTGGGTTCGCGATCTTTGGAAAAAAGAAAACTGCCCAACCTGCATAAGGGAAGTAATGATGCGAACGAATCTTATCGTTGTTCTCATACTTGCAAAGAGTTTCGACCTCCCAGCTCAGCCCGAACGGGAAATTGAAGAAATTCTTGCACACCAGGTTGAAGCCTGGAATCGGGGCGACATCGAAAACTTTATGGCGGGCTACTGGAACTCCGACAGCACAGCATTTAACAGCGGTGGCAATCTCCTTAGAGGATACAAGGCGGTATTAGCGCGATACAAGAAGAACTACAGCTCGAAAGAGCTCATGGGAAAATTGGAGTTCAACGAGCTCACTACCCGAGTGATCTCACCGACTGCGGCAGTTGTCATGGGAGAATGGCGGCTTCATCGGGACAAAGACAAGCCGTGGGGAAGGTTCACATTGATATTGGAAAAAAAACAGGAGGGATGGAGAATCACGCACGACCATACGTCGGCGGCGGAAAAGTAGGCGGAAGAAATGTCGGATCACAGGAATGGAGGGTGGAGTATTGATGTGAAACCCCTGCTGTGATCTCTGGACATCATTTTGTGACCTCATCAAACAGCATAAACCCACCGTTGTCCGGAAAGTAAAACCGCGAGAGAGCCGCAAACCCCGATGGATATCAGACCGATAACGCTTGAAGGAAAACGCGTACGGCTGGAGCCACTATCATTGGATCACCTTGATGGTCTTCATGCGGCTGGAGCAGACGAGGAACTCTGGCGGTACACGCTGACAGTTATCCGAACTCGAAGCGACATGGAGCGCTATATCGAATCAGCGTTGCAGGCACAAAAACGAGGCGACGCTCTGCCGTTTGCAATTATTGAAAAACTAACGGGAAGAGCAGTGGGGAGTACACGATTCGGCAACATCGATGTCGAAAACCGACGCCTTGAAATCGGGTGGACATGGATTGCCCGACAATGGCAGAGAACAGCAGTGAACACTGAATGCAAGTACTTGCTTCTGAACCATGCATTTGAAACTCTCGGTTGCATTCGCGTGGAGTTCAAGACGGACGCCATTAATGGGCCGTCAAGGAAAGCTCTCCTGAGAATTGGGGCGACCGAAGAGGGCACTTTTCGGAATCACATGATCACTTCTTCCGGTAGGATCAGGCACTCGGTGTATTACAGCATCATTGCTTCTGAGTGGCCCGACGTGAAGAAAAAGTTAGAGGAGAAACTAGCAGTGTAGGGCGGGACGGAGTCCCGCCTTACGAAGTCATTTCAGAAGTATCAGCCGCTTCGTCTGCACAAACTCACCGGCCTGGATACGATACAGATACACGCCTGTGGGAAGGTCGGGATGCCATGCGAATCTGTGAGTTCCGCCCGCTTGTTCCTCGTCCACAAGTTTGGCCACCATCTCTCCCAGGATATTGTAAACGCTGAGCACAACACGGCTCTGTCTTGGTAACTCATACTCGATTGTGGTGCGAGGATTGAATGGGTTTGGATAGTTTTGCAGCAGCCGGAATTCCTTGGGCAACACCTCTAGACTCGCAATCTCCGTTGATGTGCCCGTCGTAAACCGCCATGTCGCGGAAAAGGGGCCTGGCCCTGCCTCGTTACGTGCATTAACCCGCCAAAAGTATGTCGTGTTCGAAGAGAGGTTCGTAAGCAAGTACAAAGAATCTGACACGCCCGCTGAATCAACAATGGAGGCGGAGAAATTGGATGTCGTTGAGACCTGTAGTTGAAACGATGTTGTCAAAGCAGGCCGGTACCATCGAAGCGTCAGATTCCGAGAGACGTTGGTGGCGCTGTCAGCCGGCGTGAACAAGATTGGTGCCAATGGAGGTGCGATGGTCGTGAATTTCCATTTCGGGGAAAAACCCCCGGCCCCAATGCTGTTAATTGCGCCCACCCTCCAGTAAAAAACTGTGTTTGCATTCAAGTTTGAAAGTACAAAGGACGAGTCCTTGATTTCCATCGAGTCAACCAGAAAAGTAGCAAAGGTTGAGTCAGTCGAGACCTGAAGCCGATACCCGCGGGTGATGGAAGTTCGATACCAGCGCAACGCAGCGTTTCGAGAAACGTTCGTTGCGCCGTTGACGGGAGTGTGCAGAGCAGGTGTCGCAGGAGCTGAAGGAGACACGATGCTTAAAGTCGTTGAATCAACCAATGCGCCAGACGTTGCCTTAACGGATGAGACCCCGAGGCTTATGGTGGCGGCCCGTCCGGCTGAATTGATGGAGATTCTACTGCCCGGAGATGCTAACCAAGCCACTTCCGAAGACGCAAGAACGCGAGTTGTCAGATTGTTGAACGTTCCTGTTGCGGTGAATTGAACCGTATCGCCCAGGAAAACAGTGCTGTCATTCGGACTTACGTTGATTGAAGTGAGAATCGGAGGCGGTCCGGGCCTAATCTTTGTAATGCTTGCGGCGAAGGAACCACTGTTGTTATAGGAATCCCCATCATTGACCGACAGCTCAACGCCACCCGCATGTGTCATGACCGCTTTGAACATGACACCGACAAATCCTGGTCCATAGATTCCTGTTCCACTCGCATCAATGCCGTCATCGAGGGGCACGAAGGTGCCATTCGAAAGTCTCAGTCTGCCGACGAGCGAAATATGGCTGACACTGTTGTACCAATCGGGGTAGGAAGGGTTAGGATCTCCCGCAACGCCTGTGCCATTTGGTCCGGCGGAATACCCGCCACCGTCGTTTACCGTTCCTGTTGCCGTAATCGCAAGCGTGTCTCCGGATTCAACAAAAACTCCAGTGGGTATCCATTTCGGCCGT
>CAYNRS010000142.1:0-5562 GCA_964399565.1 uncultured Ignavibacteriaceae bacterium | reverse complement strand
GTGTGGTTTGTGAAGAAATTCGCACGACGAGAACGTATCATGAGCTCAATGAGCGAATTGTATCTTGTTTCCTTTTTAGTTCTGTGTTTGTATTCCATATTTCCCGCATTGATCAACGGAGCCAACGTGGTCAAATGGTTCCGCGAGTTGCTTATTTTTCTGGCGTATCTCATGTATTTTCCCCTAAAAGATTCATTGCGAGACAGGCAAGGTCTATACTGGGTTGGTGCAGCTTTTCTGATGATTGTCTTTTTTGCCGCTATCAACAGTTTCCTGCGCTATTTCACCGCGGCGAGTTCAGCATTCTATGCATGGCAATTGCTTTCAGGGAGACAATCCGCAAATGAGGCACTATTTGTTTCAGGCGCACTTATCGGGATACCTCTATTCTTGTACGTTAGATCGCTTGCTCTCAAAACGGCGCTCTTGAGTTTGATTTCATTCTTTCTTCTGGCACTGGTCTTTACATTTTCACGCGGCTATTGGATAGGTCTTTTTGTCGGTATAGCAACATTGTTTCTCACATTGCAGGGGAAGCCTCGCCGTGAACTACTTCTGGCATCACTTTTTCTTTCTCTTGGGGGATTGGCAATTCTCTTCATTGGATTCCGTGACCTCGGCGTTTCCATACTTCAGACCGTTGGGAGACGTCTTCTGGGACTTGGAGGCGGAACGATTCTCCTCGATTTGTCACTTCAAAGCCGGATTGCAGAGACACAAGTCGTCATGGAGAAGATACTCCAAAACCCAATCCTCGGCTGGGGATTGGGTTCATTCATAAGGTTCCATGATCCGCTCATTGGGTCGATAAGGGAAACATGGTACATCCATAACGGGTATCTTTTTTTGTGGCTCAAGCTCGGAATCGCAGGTGTCGCCTGTTATCTGATCTTCCATTATCACAGACTGCGGACGGCCATGGGATTGTTCAAACTTCGAAAGGATAAGCTTGAAGGGTACCTTCTGGCTGGAATCGTATCGATCTTGGTGTCTATGCTTTTCATTTCGGTCAGCTCCCCCCAGTTTATCACAAGGGAAAGTGTTTTTATTATAGCGGTTTGCTGGGGAATCATCGATGCACTTCATGAGACGAGCTACAAATTCTCCGGCTGAAAGGCACGAGCAAAGACCCTCTTTGACGTTCCATGATGAGAGCTTGTCACTCGTGGTTTTGACGTAAAAAATGATAAAGCGCAACTTGCTGGCGAATATGAGTTGGCTTGCGGGAGCCAACCTTATTGTCAAACCTTTTTGGTTCTTGTTTCTTCTTGTATCAACCAGGTTGCTGGGGCCCCAGGAATTTGGGAAATATATGCTGGTCATTTCCTTCGTTGCAGTCATTGCAACACTGGCTGAAGGGGGAATCGATATTCTGTTCGTTCGGGAGGTCTCAGCTAATCCCCGTGAATATGGCGCGTTCTTGTCGCATACCATATCTGCAAAATTGGCGTCTCTCGTCCTCGTGGCCATCATTGTTTTGAGTTCTGCCGTTATTCTCCGTTTTTCACAAGAGATGCTTGCTCTGACATTTTATGGTCTGGTGTATTCAGCGTGTAATTCTCTCATGGTTCATGTGCGATGTGTTTTTAGGGCGTTTGAGAACATGAAACTTGAAGGTGTGTCCATTGTCATCGAGAGGTTTTCGACAATTCTGTTTTGTGGGGCGGCTTTACTCTTCAGCCTTCGAGCACAGGAATTTCTTGCAGCGTTCGCGCTATCCAGTTTCGTTGCGATGGTTTTGGCGGTCGTCATCGCTTTTAGGAATTTTGGAATTCCGGAGTGGTCGTTCGATTCCGGCTACCTTTGGTCAAAAGTCATCAAGCCTGCCCTTCCTTTCGCGTTGATGAACATCTTCATCGTGATTTATTTTCGAAGCGGGACATTATTGTTGAGCGCGTTGACAAGAAACACCGAGCTTGTCGGTTACTACAGTGCCGGGTACAGGCTGGTTGAATCGTTCATGCTGTTCCCGCTCGTGGTTGCAACGCCTCTCTATCCTGTTTTTTCGCGCCTCCGAATTCAATCGACGGAACTCCAAGACATACTCCTCAGGTCTCTCCGATTGGTTGTGAGTGCTGCATTTCTTGTAGCCGTGCCAATTGTTCTTTATCGGGAAAGCATTACGGCTCTTCTCTTCGGAGCCGAATTCTCGAATGCTTCGCTGACGATAGGTATTGTTTGTATTTCGATGATTCCCGTAAGCGCCACGTTCATTGCGGGCTCAGTAGTTTCGAATTTGGGTCGACAAGGAAAGGCAAATGTTTTTATTTTTTTTGGGATGGTGTTTAATATCGTTCTAAATTATGTTCTTATTCAGAAGTTCGCTTCAGAAGGCGCCGCAATTACAACGGTCCTGACCGACCTTTTCATAGCCGGTGCAAATCTCTGGCTCATCAGGGATTATCTTCGGTCGCAACACATACTTGAGTTGTTAGGAAAGCTCAGCATTCCTGTGTTAGCGGCAGTGGGTTTTCATCTTGTCAATCCAGTACATGTGGGTCTTGTTGGCAGCCTGTTGATTACGACAGGAATACTCGCCGGAGGTTTTGCTCTTGCGAAACTCGTGACGCTCACAGATTTACGCCGATTTGCGGCGGTAAAATGAAGATCCTGCTGGTCGACAAAAACCTTGTCGACTCCATTTCGTACAAGAAATGGAACATTCTATCAAAAAAGAAAAATGTGGAATTATTGGGCGTGGCGCCAGAACATTGGATGGAGAACTACAGATCGATCGATTTTTCCCCAAACCCATCAGCAAACTTCAAAGTTGTTTCGCTGCCCGTCTTTTGGGCGGGATACGAGAACAGAGGGTTCTATCTCCGAGGCCTCAGAGATCTGGTTAAGAAGTTTCGCCCGGACATTCTTCTGTTGTTCGAAGAACCGTGGAGTGTGTTTGCATTTCAGGGTACGTGGCTGAGAAATCTCTATGCCTCGAATGCGAAGATCGTGTTCCACACGTGGGATAATCTCAGCAAAGGGTGGCGTTATCCCTACCGCCCCAGAATATTCTATAGTTCCGTAGAAAAGTTTGCCCTCAAGAATGCACACCTTCTGGTTGCCACGAATCAGGAGTCGGCTGACGATTTTAGCAATCGATATCAGGTCAGAACAAGGAAGATCTACTATGGCGTCGATCTTGAGGCATACAGGCAACAACCAAGCTCAAAACGGCGTCGCAAGACGATAATTGTCGGGTACTTTGGCAGACTTCTCTATGCAAAAGGTGTCGATACAATAATCCATGCCATCAAGAAATGCTGGATTTCGGTTGAACTCCTTGTGGTGGGCGAGGGGCCCGAAAAAGCAAGACTTCAGGCGCTTGCGCAGAGTCTAGGAATCTCCGAACATGTACGTTTTGTGAACGGAGTCGATTCCGACAAGCTCCCGCGCTTTTATCACGACGTTGACATCTTCGTTTTGGCCTCCAGATCAACGGCTACCTGGAAAGAACAGTATGGAAGGGTCCTTATTGAGGCAATGGCCGCAGGAGTTCCCGTTATTGGGTCTTCATCAGGAGCGATTCCAGAGGTAATTGGAGATGCAGGGAAAGTATTCCCTGAAGGCGACGTAGAAGCGCTCGCTCGAGAGATAGCGAATCTCGGACAAGACGCTCAGTTGCGGAAGAAACTCAGCCAAAAGGGGCAAAAACGTGCGGAGCGATTTTCCGCTGAGCAATTTGCGGATGCCATGTATTCTTCTCTTTGCGAGATCTGTCATGAGTGAGTCATTTGACCGTCAGTATTTTGACTCACACATCGCGACGGGTACCGTTCTCAAGAGACCCCGTGCAGACAAGTGGCCACAGTACAGTTTTTGGCGGAGATTCCTTAAGAGAAACCTGTCACATTTTGCGAATGTGCTGGAAGTGGGTTGTGGTCTGGGCTTCTTTGGTCGTCGCTTGCGAGACAACTTTGGCTATGTTGGAGTGGATATCTCATCGTTTGCTATCAATTATGCCAGGCGTTTCCACGGGCCACTGAACGTCGTCCAGGCTCAGGCGCAGCATCTGCCGTTCAAGCAAAACTCTTTTGATGCCGTCATCGCATTCGATGTAGTTGAACATTTGCAGAATCCACGCCAATTTATTCATGAGGTTCGCGAGGTCATGAAGCCCCAGGGTTTGTTCATTGTTACGACCCCTAACGTTCGATCATTTGGCGTTGAAGCGAAGTCGCGTTCGAAAACCCTGAAACCATCCATGTATTCCGATGGGACGCATGTTTCTCTCCTGACTCCCGAAACATGGAGCCAGATGTTGACGGATGAATCGTTCAGGATTGCAAAACTGGGTACCGACACGTTATGGGATTACCCCTACTACGAACGATTTCCGCAAAATTTGCAAAAGGCTGTGCTGATGCCGTTGCACGTGGTTTTGACCATCCTTTTTGGCTTCCTCCCCTGGACAAAGGGAGAGAATCTTGTTTTGGTTGCAAAGAAATGAGGTCTGTTCTTGTTGTTCATCCCCAATTCGATGTCATTGGAGGTGCTGAAGTCCTCGCTGCACAGTTGATCCGCTGGCTGACGCACAAGAAAAAGCTCACGGTCAGCTTGTTATCTCTAAAGCCTTTTCCGGCGGAACATGTCCTTCAGTCTACGGGCGTGACAATTCCGGAGGACCATCTGCGCGTGATATTGGCTCCATGTCCCAAAGTCATCAGGGACAGCGTGAGGAAGTTCGAGCTTTTGAAGCTTGCATTCCTCCATCGGGCCTCAAAAGCAATTGCAAGGCAATTCACCGCGTGCATAAGCAGTTACAACGAAATAGACTTCGGTACAAGGGGGATTCAGTACATTCACCATCCCAGTTTTGCTCCGAAATCGATTCTCAGAGATCATCATATTATTTCAGATTCTGTCGACTTCCCTCTTTCTTCTCTCTACCTGAAATGTGTGAGCTTCATTTCCGGGGACACGGCCAAAGGCATCAGAAACAATCGAACGCTTGTAAATTCCCACTTCATGAAAGGGATTGTAAAAAAGGTTTATGACATCGATGCCACCGTGGTGTATCCTGGTTTCCTGTCCGATGAGCGTCGGCTTCAAACGATGAATTGGGAAAAAAGGGTGTTTCGGTTCCTCGCTATTGGCAGGATTTCACCGGAGAAAGAGCATTTTCGACTGCTCGATATTTTCAAGGCGATAAACCACAAATTTCCCGCGGCATCTTTCCTGATTGCGGGCTCCGAAGAGGATCCCAGATACACCGACGTTATCCGACGTCGAGTGAAACAACTAGACATTCCCGTCGAGATCAAGACTGACGTGGACAGGAAAGCATTAGAGTCGCTTCTGGCCACAAGCCAATTTTTCGTTCACGCAAAAGAGTACGAACATTTTGGAATTGCGATCCTCGATGCAGCCAGATTGGGGTGTTTGGTCTTTGTCCATGATTCCGGCGGACAACGTGAAATTATCAAATCCGAAGATTTGCGTTTCACCGGCCGTGAAGATTTGCTTGAAAAACTTTCAAAGACGTTGAATGATTCCAAACGGAGAACAAGACTTCTCAAAGAACTCCAATCACAGCTTTTCCAATTCCATGAGCGGAGTTTTTAT
>CAYNRS010000141.1:0-5575 GCA_964399565.1 uncultured Ignavibacteriaceae bacterium | reverse complement strand
TACTTGCGCATGATACTGTTTCTCCAATTCTGCACTCTGGTCGATGACGAGCTGGCAGGTTTTCGGTGTCTCGTTAAGTTCTCGCTGGAAAATAGGGACGAGAAGCTTTTTCACGTCAACGTGTGAGGGATCCAGGAAGATGAGCCCGGAATCTTCGAGCAGCACGTTCATGAGATGAACAAAGGCTTTGTTGAAGGTCATTCCTTTCTGATACGCCGTGTGGAACAATTCCAACACCTTTGGCTTAAATTCCGTCTGCATGAGGGCCTGCTCCACCTGTGCAAAAAAGCTTGTGAGACCGTCATCAAATTGAAGGGCTCCCACCGCCCCAACATTCTTCTCCGGGCTTTTACCTTCAATCATATACTGGAATGTGGTGACGTCATTTGAGGCATTGAGCAGGTTGATTTTGCTCACCTCATCGTAGTCGTGATCTTCGCCTTCAAGCCAGAAAATTGGAACAAAACTATATTCTGGAAATCTCTTTGTGAGGTGGTCGGCGAGCTTGATGGTGGAAAGCGTTTTGTAAATGGTGTACAGTGGCCCGGTGAAAAGGCCTACCTGCTGGCCTGTGACGACTGCAAATGTTGTGTCGTTGACGAGCGAGTCGATGTTTGCCAGCGTTTTTACGCCGCAATGGAAATTTCGATTCTGATTGGCCAAAATCTGAACGAGGGGCGACCGTTTCAGCGGGCGATCCTGAGAAACCTTGATAATCCTCAACCAGTCTTTCTCGTTGCGAAAATTACCGTTGTAGAATTGTTGCACCAGCTGGTAGTCGTTGACATAGTCCAGGAAAAGTCGAGAGAATACGCCGTCTGTTGACGAGAATTCTCTGTAGTCAACCCAGTTGAGGATTTTATGTTCTTCGGAAGGCAAAATGCGCGCAGCGTGTGTGAAGTGCGATGTCAATATACAACTTTCGTCAGGAGAGTGCAAGCTGTTGAATTTCGCAACGTCAAGCGCCGTCATCGGTTGGGGATTTTTTCTTGACAATAGCTTGAAGCTTTAGTATATTCGCAAGTGCATTTCTGAGAATAAGAACCACTCCCATTTTGCTTTCTAAACGATGACGATACCGGCCACCCAACCAGTTACCACGCCGAAACCCGCTCCTGCTGTTCAAGAAAAGAAGAAAAAGAAATCTCCGCTAGTCGCTATTGTTCACCCCGAAGGATGCACGGGATGCGAGGTGTGCATTGAGTTTTGTCCGGTTGACTGCTTGTATAAGATCCCCGGCCCGGAAAATCCGGAAGAACACGGTTATCTGAGCGTGAACGGCGTTGTTGTTGTTGATGAAGAAGTGTGCATTGGTTGCAAGTTGTGCGCGAAGTATTGTCCCTGGGAAACGATTGACATGGTTAAGCGCGAGGAAGAATTGAGTGTGGCGGCATAGCCGTCTTCCCATGATCGCCTTCCGTTGCAGTTCCAGAAACTTTATTGACGACTGTCGCAAGTCAACATTTTGAGAATTTCCAGAAACAACCGTGGCGCTTTTATCACAGACTGTTTTATCTGAGAAATCAGAAAAAGGAACGCTTTTATGGCTGACCAGGTAGCAAACGAAGCTGCCTCGCCGAATCCACCAGCGCCGGCCGCGGTATCCCCGGCCGTCCCGTCCAGGACTCCGGGGACGCAGATTAGCCCAGTCCCACTTCCTCGAAAAGCCAAACAAGATCGTCCTTCCGACGAGGACCCAGGCATTTGGCGGATGAACCGCAGAAACGTTCTTTCCGTTGCGGGCTGGCTTGGTTTTTTTGGATTTATTATTACCTCGACGATTGGCGCATTGAGATTCATGTTTCCGCGTGTGTTATTCGAACAGCCTCCGAAGTTCAAAGCCGGGTTTCCCTCTGATTTTATCGTTGGCGAGGTAAGCGAAAAATTCAAAGATGAAAAGAGAGTCTGGATTGTGCGTGAGAAAGAAGGTTTTTACGCCCTGATATCGATTTGCACACATTTGGGATGCACGCCTCGCTGGCTTGGCTCGGATAATAAGTTCAAATGTCCTTGTCACGGCAGCGGTTTCTACAGGACGGGGATCAACTTTGAAGGCCCGGCCCCACGTCCCTTGGAACGTGCTCTCATCACCTTCACCGACGACGGCCAGATAGAGATAGACAGAAGCATCAAGTTTATCTATGAAAAAGGCGAATGGACAAAATCCGGGGCCTTTTTGCCGTATCAAGGTTAGGAGACAGCATGCTCGAGGCTTTTAAGAAAACTGAAGTCTATAAATCGATCTTCCGACACTCTTATCAGGATACACAGCGGAATCGCGCTCTTCAGATCGTCGACAATGTCTTCCTCCATCTGCATCCTGTCCGTGTGCCCCGGCATGCAACGAATATCGGCTACACCTGGGGAATGGGAGGAATCACCTTTCTTCTCTTCCTCGTACTGACCATCACGGGCATTATCCTGATGTTTTATTACCGGCCCACTGCGCAATACGCATATGAGGATATGAAGTATTTGATGAATGATGTCCCATTCGGCCCGCTTATTCGCAACATGCACCGTTGGGCAGCGCATGCAATGGTTCTCACGGTAATGCTCCATATGTTTCGAGTTTTCTTGACAGGATCATACAAGCCGCCGAGACAGTTCAACTGGGTGGTCGGCGTGATTCTCCTTGTTCTGACGCTCCTTCTCAGTTTTTCCGGGTACCTTCTTCCATGGGATCAATTGGCAATTTGGGCTGTCACCGTGGGAACAAACATGGCGCGTGCGACTCCTTTGCTCGGACATGAAGGTCCGTTTGGTCCAGAACTTGGGATGAGGCCGGATAACGATGTCCGATTTGTCCTGCTCGGTGGTACCGAAGTAGGCCCACCCACGCTCCTGAGGTTTTATGTCGGCCATTGTATATTCCTCCCAATCATCGCTGCGATTTTTATGGCGGTCCATTTTTGGCGGGTGCGCAAGGATGGCGGAATTTCTGGCCCGGAAACACCAAAGAGGACATAACACGCGCGTAATCAAGAATTCGCATGCAACAATTTCTTGAAATTCTCACCAAGCCGGATAACATCCCGATCGTTTTCTTGCTTTTCTCCGTCGTTTTCTTTTCCTGGTTTGCGTGGAAAAGAGGAAAGCAAAACGACATTCAAGGATATCCCACTGAAGCGACGCTGGATGATAAAGTCCAGGTATGGCCCTACCTGGTCCGGGTTGAATTTCTCGCCACGATTGCTGTCATGGCGATTCTGGTCATTTGGTCGATCACATTGGATGCTCCTCTCGAGGAGCCAGCCAATAGGGCGCTAACGCCAAATCCGTCAAAAGCGCCGTGGTACTTTCTGGGGCTGCAGGAATTATTAGTCTATTTTGACCCATGGATTGCAGGCGTAGTGCTGCCAAGCCTTATCATCGTCGGCCTCATGGCGATTCCGTACATCGATATCAATGAAAAGGGGAACGGATATTACACGTTCAAAGAACGGAAATTTGCGATTCTTGTGTTTTCTTTCGGGTTTTTGATCCTCTGGTGCTTTTTGATCTTTCTAGGCACGTTCATGCGTGGTCCCGGGTGGAATTTCTTTTTGCCAGGAGAGAAATGGGATCCGCACTATGTCGGCGTTCTCACGAACGTGGATCTCTCTGAGATGTGGCCTCTCAACATCCCAACGCGTCTGCCGGATGGTTCTCTGAACCCGATAGCATTCATCTTTGGCGCCACGTGTGTCTTCGGCTTCTATTCTCTGGGCCCATTATACTGGTTGAAGAATAGAAATGCAGATTTCATGAAAAAGCTCGGATTGGTTCGTTATGCAGTCGTTTCCTTTCTCTTTCTGACCATGGCCGGACTTGTTGTCAAGATTCTTCTTCGGCTGATACCGACGTTCCTCGGACTAAATCCTGTGAAGTACGTTTGGGTCACACCGTGGTTTAACGTTTAGGATCTCCTTCCAATGTTCGAACAGCGGGCAAAAACACCAGTAGAGAATCGCAACTATACTACATTCTACATCGTTTTTAGTGGAATCCTGTTCTTAGGGACGGTGTGGTCTGTATGGGACGAGGTACGAACTCGTCGGCCGTGGAAACAGTACCAGGCGGAGTTCCATGATCTTGCCGCAATGAAACTCGACTCTCTACGTCTCACGCTTCTGGAGGGAATTGATTCAGCTCAGGTTGTTGAGCTCCAGTCAAATCTCAGAAGGGCGGAGGAAGGGTTATCGTCGGATGAATACAAGAATGCGCTGGCCGAAAAAGATCATCTCAGCAGAGAGCTGGACATAGCCACGAGGGAATGGAGATTTGCGCGTAGTCGGTCTGACGCGGCGTACTATCAGTTCCAAAAAGCCAAACTGGAAGGCCGGGATGTTGTGCCGCATCGCAAGGAAGTCGACGAGCATGACGCTTCGATTGCAAAACACTTTACAGAAAAGTCCGAGCTCGAATCAAAGATTGCGACACTCGATGGCATCATCAACAAATATAAGGATGCACACGTTAAAGCCCAGGTTGAACTGCAAAATGTGTTTGCACAGCCGACTGCGTTGGCTGTCAAAGCTGAGAACATGCGAAATTCTCCGGTGGTGGTGAGGCAGGTGATGATGAATGATTTCGAATTGACGCCTTTCCAGGAGATCAAAGCCCGTATTGACCGTTGTCAGACATGTCATTCAGGCTGGAATGATGAACTCATGGCGGAGGCTCCTCAGCCGTATACAAAACACCCCGTGGCGGAGCTGTTATCAAAACACAATCCGGAAACCTTCGGATGTACGCCGTGCCACAGGGGGCAGGGACCAGCCCTGACAGCAGGATTTGCCCACGGCGACGACGACCATTACTGGGAGACGCCTATATTGCGCGGTGAAGATGTGTATGCTTCGTGCAATTCCTGTCATAGCAACGAGACATTCTTGAAGTATGCGAAGCCGCTCGTAAAAGCGAAGCAAATCATTTTTGAGTCGGGATGCTATGGTTGCCACGAAATAAAAGGATTTTCGGAATTAGCGAAAATTGGGCCGCCACTGAACACTCTTACGGCAAAGGCTCAACCGGAATGGATTTTCAGATGGGTACGGAATCCAAAGGACTACAACCCGCAAACACGGATGCCGAACTTCCAGTTCAGCGACGATCAGGCCGAGGCTATTGCTGCATACCTGGTAAGCATTGCAAAAGGTTCGAGTTTTTCCTTTGAGCGGCCTCGAGGTTCCTTTGCCGGTGGAAATGTGTCGCAAGGTAAAAAGCTCTTCGAGAGTGTCGGGTGCCAGGCGTGTCACGTGATTGGGAATACGACGGCAGTGAGAGACGCGAGAGGAACGACGTACGACATTGCACCTGAATTGACGCGCGTTGGGAGCAAAGTATTTCCAGACTGGATATTCGACTGGGTGAAGAACCCGCGGCATTATAACGCTGAAACACGAATGCCAAGTTTGCGTTTGACGGATGCCGAGGCAAGAAACATCGTTGCGTATTTAAGCTCCCTCAAGGACAATCGCAATTTTCCCAAAGTAAACCTGGAGCTTGACAATCCTGAAAAAATTGCAAGGGGCGACAAACTCATCAGGGAATTCGGCTGTGCAGGTTGTCATTCGATCAAAGGCATGGAGAA
>CAYNRS010000140.1:0-5603 GCA_964399565.1 uncultured Ignavibacteriaceae bacterium | reverse complement strand
TGTCGTCCACATTGCTCGGGCGATGAAGTGTCACCAGCACAAAATTGTCCGTTTCCAGGCCGAGGTTCTTCGCCGCTTTTGCAGACCTCGCTTTCTCTCGAAAATGGACGAGGGAATCGATCATAATGTTGCCCACAAGAAACACTTTTTTCTCGTCCACGCCCTCACGCTTCAAGTTTGTCAGGCCGCTCCTTTCACTCACAAACAGGTAATCGGAAACAGAGTCAGTCAGCACACGGTTGATTTCTTCCGGCATCGTCCTGTCGAAACTCCGTAGTCCCGCCTCGACGTGTGCAACCGGAATTCCCATTTTCACACTCACAAGGCTGCAGGCTACGGTGGAATTCACATCTCCGACGACAACAACAAGGTCGGGCTTTTGTTCAAGCAATACTTTTTCAAACTCGACCATGATTTTGGCAGTTTGCTGCGCATGCGACCCGGAGCCTACACCAAGATAGAATTCCGGATGGGGAAGCTCCAAATCCTCAAAAAACACTCTTGACATCGCTTCATCGTAATGCTGTCCCGTGTGGACGATAAGATCCCGTAGTTTGCTCGAGTATTTCTGCAACGCCCTGTGCAATGGAGCCACTTTCATGAAGTTTGGCCGGGCTCCAACGACGCTCAAAATTTTCTTCACGTTATTCAGTTTGCGGATTCACGACTCAAGTTCAGGAACTTTATTTTACCTCATACTGTCTCTTATAATACTCTTTGTACTCGCCGCTGATGATCTTCTTCCACCACCCTTGATGTTTCACATACCAAGCGATTGTTTCTTCAAGTCCTTCCTCAAATGAGTGGCTCGGCTGCCAATTGAGCTCCCGTTGAATCTTTTTCGAATCGATCGCATATCTGCGGTCGTGGCCTAATCGGTCCTTGACAAACGATATGAGGTTCTCGGACTTCCCAAGGTATTTCAGGATCAGTTTCACGATGTCGATGTTCTTCCACTCATTGCTGCCACCGATATTATAAACCTCACCCATTTTCCCATGCCGTAGCACTGCATCGATCGCCGAACAGTGATCGAGCACATGAAGCCAATCGCGCACGTTCAATCCGTCGCCATACACGGGCAACTTCTTGTCGCCAAACGCGTTCACAATCATCAGCGGAATTAGTTTTTCCGGAAATTGATATGGCCCATAGTTGTTCGAGCATCGCGTCACAATGACGGGCACTCCAAACGTATGGTGATAGGCCACTGCCAGCAAATCGGCGGACGCTTTACTCGCCGAATAGGGGCTATTGGGGTGCAACGGAGTTGCCTCGGTGAATCTGCCCTCGGATCCCAGCGAGCCATAGACTTCGTCGGTGGAGACCTGGATAAACTTCTGTACAGAGTATTCCTTTGCCAGTTCAAGCAATACATTCGTCCCGCTGACGTTCGTGTTAATGAACTCGGCCGCACCAGCGATGCTTCGGTCGACGTGCGACTCAGCCGCGAAATTGACAACCGCAGAAACCGGATATCTCTGGAAGAGGGCCTCCATTGCGCCACGGTCACAAATATCCGCCCTGACAAAGATGTGACGACGGTTTTCCTCGAGGTCTTCCAGGTTCTCAAGGTTTCCTGCATAGGTGAGTTTGTCTGCATTGACAATCTCAACGTCGTTGTTCTTCTCGAGCATCCAGCGGACAAAATTACTTCCTATAAAACCCGCTCCACCGGTAATAAGAATAGTCATATCACGTCAGTCAATGATGAAGTCGTTTTGGTCAATATCCTCATGCCGGATCTCATCAACGGCTTCGTTTCGGTTTTTGCCTCCGTACAATCGATTTGGAAAATTTAAAACCCAACCCGCTTGATGACCGATGTTTTTGTACGCATGAACCACTCCTGCAGGCACGATGATACATTGGGGGGTTGATTCGCCGGCTTCTATGGAATTCCGGTTGCCGAAGGTTTTTGACTCTTTCCTAGTGTCCCACATGTAAATACGGAATGTTGAAGGTCCTGCAAAACAGAAAAAATCAGCCTGGCCGCGATGTTCATGCGGTCCACGGGTAACTCCCGGAGCCGTTTCGGAAACATATCCCATTGCAGGATAGAATTCCCTGGAAATTTCATCCTCACGAAAAAGCTCCATCAACCACCCGCGACGGTCTGAGTGCTTTCGCAGCGGCTTGACAACGACGCCTTCTATTGGTCCGATTTGATACTCCAATCACGCTCCCGATTTTACAAATTTACAAAACTGTGTTCGGATATGAAAACGCATCCGTTCATGATTCGGTTGTTGATAGCGACTTCGAGGGAAACTTCTGTGACACTTCTGGAAGCCCGAAACTCCGCGGGCCTTCAATGCGGTAGCAAGCGGTAAGGTCGATTCGATCCTGTGGTTGGTGACTGAAGAAAGCTAAGCAAAATAACGTCTATTGTCAATGAGAGACCCGTCACATTTTCTCGGGCGCGGAAATTCCGAGGATTTTGAAACCGTTCCCCAAAACAATCTTCGTGGCGAGACACAAAGCAAGGCGGGCTCTCGACAAATCTACTTCAGGAATTACGACGCGACACTCATGGTAGAAGCGATGGAAGGCCGTTGCGACATCCTGCAAGTAGGACGCCAGCCGATGAGGCTCAAACGCCAAGCATGAGCCCTCAACCCACTCCGGAAACTCCAGAAGCAGTTTGGCCAGAGCAACTTCAGACTGCTCGTTCATAAGATCGAAACGGAACTTCTGACCAGAAGTCTCCCTCAGCGTATCCTGACCATCGGCAAAACGCAAAATACTTGCAATTCTTGCGTGCGCGTACTGCAGATAATACACAGGATTTTTTTCCGACTGCTCCTTCGCCAGATTCATATCAAACTCAAGATGACTTGAGGTTGCGCGCATGATGAAAAAGAAGCGGGCAACGTCGGGGCCAACTTCGTCAATGAGCTCCTCAAGCGTTACGAAATTCGCGAGACGTTTCGACATCTTCACCTGTTGGCCGTCCTTCATAAGCGTGACGAACTGGTGTATGATCACCTTGATCTTCTCTGGATCGTGGCCAAGTGACTTTATTCCGGCAAGCACCTCTTGAATTGTTGAAATGTGATCGGCCCCGAAAATATCCACAATAAGCTCAAAACCGCGCTTGAACTTCTCTCGGTGATAGGCGATGTCGGGCAAGCGGTATGTTGGTTCTCCTGTGCTCTTGACGATGACACGGTCCTGTTCGAGTCCGAGCGCTGTCGTTTTCAGCCATACAGCTCCGTCACGGTCATAGGCAAGGCCTTTTTCCCGAAACTCCTCGATGACCTCTTTTATTTTCCCCGCTGAGTAGAGCGAGTCCTCATTGAAGAAAACGTCGAACCGGACGCCGAGACGAGAGAGGACAACTTTGATGGATTGAAACAGTGATTCTTCGGCAAACGATTTACAAATACTCAGTGCCTGCTCTTTTTCCATGGAGCGCAGTTCTTCGCCTTTCGCCTTCTTGAGATCTTCGGCGATTCCCGCGATGTATTCACCCTGGTAGCCATCTTCCGGGAAACGGAACGACGGCTCAAACAGCTGCTTATATCGCGCGTATGTCGATTCCGCAAGTATCCTCATCTGGCGCCCGGCGTTGTTGTAGTAGTATTCCCTGGTCACTGCGTGCCCTGTCCATTCCAGCAGGTTTGCAATCGTATCGCCGATTGCAGCCTGGCGACCGTGGCCTACACTCAGGGGCCCCGTCGGATTGGCACTCACGAACTCTACTTGGGTTTTTTTTCTGCCTCCAATATCGGTTTTTCCAAAGTTAAGGCGATCGCTGAGTATGGTTCCGATTTGTTTTGTAAAAAACCTGCCGGTGAAACGAAAGTTGATAAACCCCGGGCCGGCAATGTCGACCCCAGCAACATCGGCACTGTCGAGTGAGAGTTTTGAAACTATTTCTTGCGCAATCGCTCGGGGATTCTTCCCCAGGCTTTTCGCAAGCATCATGGCCACATTGGTCGTCAGATCCCCGTGCGATTCCTGTCTGGGCTTTTCAAACGTAAGTCTTGTGCCTCCGTTGTAGTTCAGAGACTTGAGTACGGCCCCTACTTTTTCAATGAGATATCGTTTCATTAGTGGATACTTGCTCGTTTCGATGGAACCCAACTTTTCCTGGCCGCTCTTGAATCGCACTTCCGTCAACTTCATCGTTTATCTCCGTTATCTTTGCATCCCCCCACAAACGCTCGAGATTGTAAAACGTCCTGCTTTCCCTTAAGAAAACATGGACTACAACATCGACATAATCCAGAACCACCCAGTGCAATGCCCGGAGACCCTCTGAATGCCACGCCCGTACTCCCTTCAACAGTGTTCCTTCCATAATCGCATCGGCGATGGCTTTTACCTGAGTGTCAGAATCGGCTGTACAAAGCACGAAGAAATCTGTCGTCGTTGTGATTTTTCGCAAATCCATTAATACGACATCCTTCCCCTTTTTTTCGAGGGCAAAACTGGCGATCGCTTTAGCGAGCATTCTTGAAGTCAGACGAGGCTCCTCCTTAGAAGATTTATTGAAATGCCTTGAGCGAGGCAAAATCCCTTCCAATGACTATTGTAACATCGAGGAAGAGGTTTCTGTCCACTTTTTGAACCACGCGGCCTTCGGGAACACCGAGTGAGGCCGCAACGGATTTCGCCGCTTCCATATTGCCGGTTCTGTCAATGACGATGGTCTCACTGATATCAGGCGATTGATAATTGCCAATTTCGACAACATCGAATCCCTCAGCCCTGAGGTATTCCGTGAGTTTCTTCGCAAGTTTCGCTTCTCCGGAACCGTTCTGAACGTCGAGCTGAATTGCCCTCGTTCTTCCAAATTGACGAATCTCCGGCTGGTCTGATGAAGTACTGAGGAAGAGGACAGCAATTACAATGAGGAGTGCTCCTACGAAAAAAAAAGTCTTTCGGAATCGGAAGGGCTGGAAAGTAACAGCGGTATCTGCACCATGTTGCTGCGAAGGAACCAGATCAGGAGTCGGTTTGGTGGGCAATTCTTTTATTGCTTGATTCCCTCCCGTGACAAAAAAGAACCGAGCAGGCTGTTCCTTTTACGGCGCGTCACCTGCTCGGTTGCTGGACAAACCGGGATGAACAGCAAGGTCAGTGCTTCTCCTCCTCGCGAGGTTCAAATTTGTTGAAATAACTCGGCGTGAAATAACCTGAATTTCCGAGCCAGTAGAGCGATGGTAGCTGCCGGAACTGTATCTGCAACCACATGTTGTCGGTGGGACGATAGTCGAGTTGAGCACGACTCAGGAATAGTCCGTTGAAATTCTTTCCAATGTCACCGAGTGTATTATACGGGGAGTGCATGAGGCTGATATCAAACTGAACTGAGAGAGGGTCTGAAAACTTGTACAGCAAGCTGTTCGTGTAAACTCCCAGCGAGAGTCCCTGGCCACCGAAGCTTGAGTAACTGAGTGAATAACTATGGTGCATGGTCAACCTGCTCGGGTCAAACCATCCAAACATTAACCCGCTGTTGTCACTTCGAATGATCGACTCGCTCACGTTAGGTCTGGACTCTGCGCTCGATTTCAGCTGACCGCCTGCAGAACCAACGATAAGAAGTATCAGCGCCACAAACCCTGACACCGTTCTCATGGACATCCTCCGCG
>CAYNRS010000139.1:0-5614 GCA_964399565.1 uncultured Ignavibacteriaceae bacterium | reverse complement strand
GGCCGTCAGTCGCCCGATGATGAGCCAGCGGGGCGGAAAGATCATTAATATCAGCTCCATTTCAGGGCTGGTGGGCAACCCGGGCCAGGCAAACTACTCAGCTGCGAAAGCCGGGATGATTGGCCTGACAAAAACGCTTGCGAAAGAGCTTGCTTCTCGCAATATTCAAGTGAATGCGGTTGCTCCGGGCTTTGTCGACACGGACATGACGGAGAAACTGACTCCCCAACAGAGGGAGCAGCTTCTTACCATGATCCCGATGAAACGAACGGCGAAGCCAGAAGAGATTGCCGGTGTTGTGGTTTTTCTAGCGTCATCAGCAGCAAGTTACATGACGGGGCAGGTTCTGTGTGTTGACGGCGGCATCGTCATGTAGAATACTCACGCAACTTCTCATCCATTTCAAAGGAGATCAGCTATGGCAGACATAGCCGCAAAAGTGAAAGAAATCATCGTTTCAAAACTGGGCGTCGACGAGGGTCAGATCACATCCGAGGCGTCTTTCACCAACGACCTCGGGGCGGACTCGCTGGATACTGTCGAGCTCGTTATGGAGTTTGAAAAAGCCTTCAATATTCAAATTCCGGATGAGGACGCAGAAAAAATCTCGACGGTCGGAGACGCAGTCAACTATTTGAAATCAAAGGTCTCTTAAGAATTCTCAAGCACACCTATGAGTTTTAACGGACAAGCTCGACGTGTCGTTGTCACGGGGATGGGAGTTGTTGCCCCCGTAGGACTTTCGCTGGACGAGTTCTGGCAGAACCTCCTCGCCGGCAAAAGCGGCGCGGCACCGATAACGTACTTCGATACGACAGGCTATGACACGACGTTTGCCTGCGAACTGAAGGGGTTTGATCCGCTCAAGTACATGGACCGCAAACTGGCTCAGCGTTGCGACCCCTTTACGCAATACGCTCTTGCGGCATCGGAGCTCGCCCTGAAGGATGCAGGTCTGACTCCGGAGAATATGGACAGAGAACGCGTTGGCGTCATTGTAGGCTCCGGCATCGGGGGCATGGGCACGTATCATAAACAGCAGGAGTCGTTGTGGAGCGAAAAGGGACCTCACCGCATCAGCCCGTTCTTCATTCCAATGATGATTGCAGACATGGCAGCCGGGCGGATTTCGATGCGCTACGGTTTGAAAGGCCCGAATTACGCGACCACGTCCGCGTGTGCGACGTCCTCGCATTCCATCGGTGATTCCTTTATCCTGATCCAGCGCGGTGATGCTGACATCATGGTGACCGGAGGATCCGAAGCAGGGATTTGTCAGATGGGAATCGGCGGATTCAATGCGATGAAGGCTCTCTCGACGCGCAACGACCATCCCGAAAAAGCAAGCAGGCCGTTTGATGCCGGGCGTGATGGTTTTGTCATGGGCGAAGGCTCTGGAATAGTGATCCTCGAGTCCCTTGACCATGCAGTGAAGCGCGGTGCAAAGATTTACGCAGAGATCAGCGGCATCGGATTCACCGCGGATGCCCACCATATCACCGAGCCGGCGCCGGGCGGTGAAGGTGCTGTGAGATCCATGCGCACGGCGATGAAAGATGCGGGAGTGAGCGTGGACGACGTGGATTACATCAACACCCACGGGACATCGACACCTGTTGGAGACAAGAGCGAGACCGCTGCAATCAAAACCGTTTTCGGGGAACATGCATACAAGCTTGCGGTCAATTCAACGAAGTCCATGATCGGCCACCTTCTGGGTGCAGCGGGAGCAGTGGAAGCCGTGGTGACGATCCTGTCCATTTACCACAACAAAGTGCATCCCACAATCAATTACGAAACGCCGGACCCCGCGTGCGACCTGAACTATATTCCCAACAAGGCGAAGGACTGGACCGTCGACGTGGCAATCAGCAACACATTTGGTTTTGGCGGGCACAACGCATCTATCCTCTTCAAAAAGTACCGACAATAAGCCGTTAGACGCGGGAGTTTTTCCGCTCGAAGTCGTGAAGCACTCATTTCTTCGGTTCTTCCAATCTTTGCGTTCGCGGGCATGGGGAAAACGTTGGGCGAAGGAGCTCAACAAGGAAACGTTTAACCTCGCCCTTTTTCAGAAAACAATCGGATATCATCCGGTCAGTTGGAGGTTGTTTTTTGAATCCCTCCTGCACCGGTCCTACCTCCAATTTGTGGGTACGCATTGGAATTCAAACGAGCGCCTTGAATTCCTAGGGGATGCGGTTCTGAATTTCCTTGTCGCCGATTACCTTCATACCAGCCATCCGGGGATGGAAGAGGGAGAGCTGACGAAGTACCGCTCGCGGCTTGTGAACAGGAAAATTCTCGCCCAGCGTGCAAAGGAGTTCCGTATTTCCGAATTTCTCTTTTTAAGTTCCAGCGCCGCCCAGTCCATTGACAGCGGCTCCGATTCCATTCTTGCAGACGCGTTCGAAGCGATTATTGGAGCGCTCTATCTGGATGGCGGGATTGAGGCTGCCCGCGGGTTTGTTCACCGAACCATTCTTTCCAAAGAACATGTACTCCATGGTGCCCGCGCGGATGATAACTACAAAAGCACTCTTCTCGAATACGCTCAGGGACGGGCGTTGGGAATCCCCCGATACTCTGTTGTACGCGAAGAAGGTCCCGAGCACGACCGAAGGTTTACAGTTGAGGTGTTCGTGGGCACACAGAGCTATGGCGTAGGGAGAGGGCGGAGCAAGAAAGACGCGGAACAGGCCGCTGCTGCCGAGGCGATTTCTAAAATTAGCAAGGAGACAATGCCGGCTTCATAGGCGAGTGCCATGCCAATAGACGACGACCCAACACTCAGGAAGATCCTGCATGAATCAAAGACCATTGCCGTTGTTGGAGCTTCCGACAAACCGTGGCGCGACAGCAGAAACATTGCTGAATTTCTCCTGACACATGGTTACGAAGTTCTTCCGGTAAACCCGAAGTACGAAAAGGTACTCAACAGGCAGTGCTATCCGGATTTAAGGTCTTTGCCGAAGGAGGTCGATATTGTGGACGTTTTTCGGAACCCGGAATTCATTGAAGAAATCGTCGATGAGGCGATTGAGGTACGGGCGAAGACGATCTGGCTGCAACTCGGAGTCGTAAACCAAAAAGCGGCGAGAATGGCGGAAGACGCAGGACTCCAAGTGGTGATGGACAGGTGCATTCTCGTGGACCACAGAAGATTGTTATGACAAATCAGGTTTCGAATTCACTCGAAACCCCTTCCGCAGGAAGGGGTTTTTCGTTCAAGACTCTTTCGCGCATTATACTGCCCCTCACGATGGCCTGCGGGACAAGCGCGGCGGCTGTGCCCATCACACGAGATTCCACTCTCGTCGTGAAGGAAATTATAGTCGAGGGGAACGAGACAACGAAGGAACATGTGATCCTGAGAGAAATGTCGATCAAAGTTGGTGATAGAGTTACTCCCGAAGCTCTCGACAGGGATCGAGACCGCATTTACAGCCTCCAGTTGTTCAACAAAGTCGCGATCGAAACGGCAGCACAAAGCGACAGCGTCACCCTCATTGTGCGTGTCCACGAACGCTGGTATCTGTTCCCGTATCCTGTCGTCGGCATTCGCTACCGTGATATCAACAAGATATTCTATGGTGCCGGTGTGGCGCATCAGAACTTTCGCGGAAGGAATGAGAAACTGTACCTTTCGTTTGCACTCGGTTACGACCGCTGGATTTCCCTCGCATATCAGAACCCGAAACTGACCGATGATGACGACATTTTCTTCCGCGGGAGCCTTTCATACCAAAAAGTGCACAATCTGAGCGTAACGAGCGGGGAATATGAGCAGACGAATTTTGGCAGCGGGTTGAACCTGGGAAAGCGTGACGGGCTGTATCAGACGTTCTTTGGCTTTCTGAATTACGACGTTTGGATTGTCTCGGACGCGCAGACAGGACGCACCGTATCGCCCACGGGGAGAGATGCTTTTTTTTCTCTCGGCCTGCGGTACAGTTACGACACGCGTAATATCCGGGAATACACCACTGACGGGCTGCTCGTTTCGCTTGGAGCCACGAAGGCGGGATTTGGAGAATCTGAAGTAAACCTGATGACGTATGCCTATGACGTGCGCGCATTTACTCTTCTGAGCGAGGAGTGGTCGCTCGGTGCGCGTTCTTACTGCGTCTTGGTCGGCGGGGGAATAACGCCCCCGTACCGGCATGTGTTCTATGGTTACGACGAGAGGGTGCGTGGGTATTTCAGCGACGTGCTGGAAGGGGAAAACATTTTTGGCGGCAATCTTGAGATCCGGTTTCCCATTTTTCGTCCGCGGTACTTGCACGTTCCCATCCCCATACCCCAGTTTAGCGTCCTCCGGTACGGCCTCTCTGCAGGAATTTTCGCGGACGCCGGCAAGATCTGGTATCGGAGCGAATCTTTCTCCTCAAAGCCCTGGCTGGCGGGCGTTGGCGCGGGCCTGCATTTTTTGTTGCCGTACAGCGTTGTCATTCGGACAGAGTACGCATGGAATGGCAAGAGAAGAGGTCAATTCGTCCTGGACTTTGGAGCGTCGTTCTGACATGGACTACTTCTTTGCCCGCCGGGAGGACGTTCAAGGCAAAACGTTGATCCTGCGCGATGATGAGTTCAAACATCTGGCAAAGGTGTTGAGGAAGAACATCGGGGACCATATCCTTGTCACGGACGGTGATGACAACATGTTTGAGGCGGTCATCGTTTCGTTTGACCGTTCCCATGCTGAATGCGATATTCTCGCTACAAAACTACGCGTCAACGAGCCAAAAACCGACGTCACGCTTGCCGTTTCACT
Source organism: uncultured Ignavibacteriaceae bacterium (assembly GCA_964399565.1). GTDB lineage: Bacteria > Bacteroidota > Ignavibacteria > UBA10030 > UBA10030 > JACQPT01. The sequence continues at coordinate 840 of CAYNRS010000139.1, read as the reverse complement.
TCTCAGGAATCCTGCGCGGCTGGATTTTCTTGTTGAAAAAGCAACGGAGCTGGGCGTTCGTACGATTATTCCGCTTTCCTGCGAACGGACAATTCCTCGGCATGAGAAGCACTCGCGCCTCGAAAAGATCGCACTCGCGGCTGTAAAGCAGTCAGGCCGTTCGTACTTACCGAAGATCTTCACGCTGACGAGTTTTGAAACGTTGGTCGGCCACTCGAAGGATTATTCTCTTCGCTTGATTCCGCACGAAAAGACAGAGCAGTCCCATTTCATCGGGTCCGTTCTCCAACATTACAAGAGGACTCAGTCCGTGTTGCTCGTGATAGGTCCGGAGGGAGGATTCTCCGAGGAAGAATTGACGCAGGCTGGTGATAACGGCTTTGTTCCGATTTCTCTGGGCCCGCGCCGGCTTCGTTCCGAAACTGCGGCGCTTTCCGCGCTCAGCTGGGTGGTGGCAGAGTGGTAAGTGGTTTTCCGCATTCGTAACGCTACAACTGAATAACTCCCGTTAATCGGTGCTGAATCAAAAGATCCTGTATTGACCCTGGCGGGTACATTGTGCTTGGTGGATACATGGATGTGTACGGATAACTGTAATAGCTTATCGCAGGTATAAAGGAAAAGGAATAATCTACCCGGAACAGGGGGAATCGATACGAGAATCCGCCGCTCCCGTAAAAAGTGGAGCCGGCAACGCCCGACCGGTTCGACTTTGAGGAATAATAGTTGTCCTTTTGTGTTCCTTCCGATGTGCCCCAGGAGGTCTCTGCTCCTGCCCGCAACGCAAAATCCGACGTAACAAAAAACTCAGCTCCGATTCTCACGATTTGTGATGTTGAG
>CAYNRS010000138.1:3724-5630 GCA_964399565.1 uncultured Ignavibacteriaceae bacterium | reverse complement strand
GGCTGCCAAAACTGTGAGGTTCAACATTTACAGTTATTCCTTCCAGCCAACCCCGATCAAGTCACCTACCCATCCCGTCAATGCGTGTGCATACGGCCTGGCAAAATGTTGACCAACGTGAATTCCCTGCCGTTCGAGTTCGGCTAAAACCTCTTTCGCATCGGGAGGTTCCATTCCCTGAAACCGCTCGGTCACCAAAAAATACGGCAGGCGAAGCGCACGGCTCGTCACCATCTCGAAGTAAAACCTCCCTCCAGGTTTGAGAACACGGCTGACTTCTCTCAGCGCGCTTTTCCATTCCACTTCGATGTGAATTGCTCCGAAGTCAAAGACAGCATCGAATGTTGCGTCTTTTGCTGCCAACGAAGTTACATTCCCGATGCTCAGTCGAACTCTGTCCGAATATGAGGAGAGTCTTTGGCGGGCAACATCGATCATCTTTGCGTCCATGTCAATCGCATCCACTTCGGCCGCTTTGAACCTACGTAAAATAAGCTCTACTCCATAACCACCGCCGCATCCAACTTCTAGGACGTGGCGACCTTCAGCCAGACCTCCCATGCTCTCAAACCGGGACGCGATATAGTCCTGCGCAAATCTTCTGAAAGTACTGTTCATTGCGGCTCTACCGAGCCAGTTGAGCCTCACGCGAATTAACCCCCTGTCCAAACGTACAACATTTCGAAGGAATTGTCACCCCCGCCGCGCTGTGTAAAATCTATTCAGCGAAATTGCTTCATTTTCAAAATCCTTAAAACCTTTTCATTGCTTTCTGTGACATGTCTCATGAAGTCCCCCGCCCCTCGTTCAGTATAATATATGCATCCATCATCAACCTAAGGAGGGTTTTATGAGGACGTTTTTCTGTATCGCAGCGGGAAGTTTGATGCTGGCACTTGTTGGATGTGACAAATCAACCTCTCCGCAAAGCGAAACCGGGTTCAGCAGGTCAACATGGTTGACAGCCCCGCCGCCTACGACCAGGTCAACATCGTTGTTGACAGTCTTCAGGCGCATATCGCCATCGATGACACCACGGCGGGATGGTTCACACTGAGCACAACACCGGCAACGTACGACCTTCTGGTGTACGTTAACGGAAGCTTTGCCGTGATCGGAAGCGCTGAGCTTCCCGTTGGGCGCTACTCGCAGATCCGGCTGTACATCGGCAGCGGCAGCAATGTTGTCGTCGATGGGGAAACAAAACCCCTGGCCATCCCCAGTGGAGTCCAGAGCGGAGTGAAGCTCAACATCGACGCAACGATTTCCGCTGATGCTACGACAACGATCATGCTCGATTTCGACGCGAACCTTTCCATCGTGAAGTCCGGCAACCCGGTGGATCCGACATACACGTTGAAGCCTGTCATCAGGACAACGACAACGTCGTCCACCGGGCTTATTGCGGGCGTTGTTGTGCCGTCATCGCCGCGACCCGTTATTTGGGCAACCAGCAACACGGGAGCAGTGGTCTCCACGACAACGGACGCAAACGGCGGGTTCAGGTTTGTGAACATCGAACCGGGCACATATACCATACGAGTCACTTCAGATGAAGCTCTTTATGCCGACCGCGTGTTTGTTGGTGTGACCGTCAATGCTGAAGCGACGGCGGACCTGGGTACCATCACGCTGGAACGCAAGTAAAAAGCTCATTAATGTTGAGTCTCGAGGGGCCGGAATTTTCCGGCCTTTTTTTTTCTCAACATCTCTACGCAGGAATCTCTTTTCTTGTTGAAAGTATGTGAGAATAATACTATGATTCCCGGACAAAATTCTTCTTGCGATAATGCCCTTAGGTCACATACACCGATCTTCTTCCCTCCTTTTCTTCTTTGTTTGCGTCATTGCATTCCAGCACGGATATAGCCAAACTGACGCGGAGATTTACTACCGACAGTCTGAA
>CAYNRS010000138.1:0-3714 GCA_964399565.1 uncultured Ignavibacteriaceae bacterium | reverse complement strand
TTCTCTTCAGAAAAAGAACATCGATGCGGCCATTCGGGAAGTGAAGAAGTCCCTCGAGCTCGACCCAAAAAACGGCCGATACTCCTTTCATCTCGGCAACATTTACCTTTTCCACACAAGTAAGCGGGACTCAGCCCTGTCCGCATTTGAGAAAGCAGAGAGGAATGGTTTCGACATTCCCATGGTTTTTCACCGCAAAGCAATGTGCTTATTCCATCTTTCCCGGTATGACGAAGCGGTCCAACAACTTCGCATATCCATAGAGCGCAACCTCAAGAGGTTGGAAACGGCCAACAACCCTTCAGGGATCAACCGGGACATAGCCGACAGTTACGATTGGCTCACGAAACAGTACAAGGCCCTGGGTGACTGGGAGAACTTTGACATTGCGGCACAGAATGTTGGTAAGTACGACCCGAAAAATCAGTGGGCCTTGAGCCTTATGAACGAAGCCCTGTACGTCAAGGCGTATGTCGAGCTTGGGAACGGAAACCTCGAACAGGCTGAGAACCTCTTGACGGAGGCCGACAAAAGAAGGGCCGAAAGAATTTCTGAGGAGAAGAATCCTTCGTACAATAGTCAGATCCTCGACATCGTGCGAAAAAGAAGAAAACTTGGAACGATTTCACCGGACGTCGTTCACCATGTGGTTCTTATGCTTCTTGAAGCAGACCTGGAGTACAAGAGCAAAGGAAAACAGGTGAGAATTCAAAAGAAGCTGACGGAACACCAGAAGAAGCAGGCGATGGTTACCGTGAAGGCCATGAAGCCTGTTTTGGAGGCGCTTTCCGACGGTCATATGACAATCACGGTGGATACCGTCTCGATCCGCAAGCCGTTGACAAAATCCAGTATTTCAGGGTTTAACGTTAACGGCGTACCTGGCTATCGCTACGATAGAATCGAAGGCATTAAGGAGGTCTATGAAGAAATCGGAAACAGGTACGACACGTTCTTCTATGTTTCAGACGCAATTCAGAGCGAAGCTCATGGGGGCTCTCACTCAATTTACTATCCGACGAGTGCAAAAGGCTTTCCACGCGGCTTTGTTGAAATTTCCACAAACTTTGCGTTCGACGGCTGGCTTCATGAGTTCTTTCATGTCATCGAAAACATGTCCGGAATTCAACCCACGCATGGCCAGTATGAAAAATTCAGGCAGAACTTTCCTGCGTGGAAGGGGAAGTCCGGAGATGAGCTCAGTTATTTTGAATATCATTTTGCAAATACACTGCCAAAGGTCGGTTGGAAGAAGCTGAAGTTCATCCGCGATCCAATGTAGTCCTTTCCTGACAGGTCGGTGAGCGAAAATGGTCTTGGAGCTTCGCGCACCTCCCGGCACAGCGCGATTGTCCTCCAGCACACCCTTTCTCGTCGGCCGACTTCCAGAAGAATCCCGTTGTCTTGAACATTCCCTAGCGGAGAAAATTGAGGAAATCCTCTTGTTTTGGATGATTTTCCTTTTTTCGCAAAAATTAACTTGACTTTGTGATATTGCTATGATATCATTTAGCTATCACACTACACAAAGGAGACCAAACGATGGAATCCATGTCGTTCACTTACATTGTCGTCGGAGCCGCTTGTTTTCTTGCCGCGTTGTCAGCACGTCCGCTCGTCAATTTCAATCTGGTGCTCTACAGAAAGGTAGGGCTGCCCAGCATGGATGCAGCTTGGGAACGACGGCTCGGCTGGTGGATCCCCGTTGTAAGAGTCATCACAGCTGGACTTGCATTCGGCTTCTTTCTGTTGAGTTTTGGATTATTTCGCTCTGGTTGAGTTATTCCCGCAAGATCGTTCCGAAATATCTTGATCATATCGACAAGCAAAATCTTCTCATTAGATTATAACAGGAGGCCTCAATGCAAACGATAGTTGAAACCAACGCAAAACGCGTGAGCGGATATCTCGCCCTCTTCATCGAATTCCTTCTCCTCGTAGCCAACGCCTGGCTCATTTACTACATGGCGATAAACGAGGAACCAACGTGGCTCTGGGTTGAAATTCCGTTGTTCATTGTCACCATCATCTGTATAATTGGATTCTTTGTGGTCCAGCCGAACGAGGCCAGGGTTTTGGTGTTGTTCGGGAAGTACATCGGGTCCGTCCGCGTGGACGGCTTTCATTGGGCAAACCCCTTTGCCGTCAAAAAGCACGTTTCACTGCGTATCCGAAACTTTAACAGCGAGCAAATCAAAGTCAACGATCTCCACGGCAACCCCATTGAGATTGGCGCCGTCGTTGCCTGGAGGGTGGTGGATTCGGCAAGGGCTCTCTTCGACGTACAGAAATTTGAGGACTTTGTCGCAATTCAGAGTGAGACCGCTATCCGGGGACTTGCCTCCGAGTACCCGTACGACGCACAAGATGAAGAGCGCTCTTCGCTGAGGGGAAACCCGACAGAAATCGCAGAAAACCTCAAGAAAGAGCTGCACTCACGGCTCAGCGTCGCGGGCGTCGAAGTCACCGAATCCCGGATCAGCCACCTTGCCTACGCCCAGGAAATAGCGCAGGCGATGCTCCGCCGACAGCAGGCTCAAGCGATTATAGCCGCGCGGCGAAAGATCGTCGAAGGTGCGGTCGGCATGGTCGATGATGCACTGCGTTTGCTCAGCGAGCACAAGATCGTGGAACTGGATGAGGAGAAAAAGGCAACGATGGTGAATAACCTTATGGTTGCACTTGTTTCCGAGAGCCAGGCGCAACCCATCATCAACACCGGAACGCTCTATCAATGAACGAAAAGAAGAAATTTCTTCTGCGCCTCGACGAGGATCTCTATACATCACTCGAAAAATGGGCGGCAGACGATTTGCGCAGCGTCAACGCGCAAATCGAATTTCTTCTGACGGATGCTGCAAGAAAGGCAGGGCGTATGAAATCACAAGGCGAAAAAGCACTTTCGCCAAAACGAAAGGATTCCGGCCGATGAGAACGATCGCCTCCATGGTTGGACGCGAATTACAGTGGACACAGCCAAGCATATTTCGGCGACAGTACGAGCTGCGTTCCGGAGACATTGTGGTTGCAAGGCTTGAATGGGTGAAGTTCTTTGCAATGAAGGCCCGAGCGGAATCAGCAGACGGACACTGGCTGTTCGATAAAACCGGCATCTGGAAATCGACGATTGTCGTTCGGACGAAAGAAGATGAAACTCCCCTTATGACATTCACGGAGAATTGGTTCGGGAAAAAACAACAAGTTATGCTCCCCCACGGCAAGACTCTTTTGCTGCAATCGGACCTCTTTGCCTGGAAGTCCACATTGACCACTTCAACCGGTGAACCGATTGTCGAAATGAAACGACACAGCCTTTGGGGAAATGCCTACGATGTTCATTTGCGACGCGCGGGGACTTCGTATGAAGAGCTTCCCTGGCTGGTATTGTTACAGTGGTACCTTCTTGTGTTGAGCCGACGGAGAACCCAACATGCAAGTTAGGCTTTATAATGAAAGATCATTAGGGTGCAAAACTTTTTCAAAGGAGATTCGAAAGTGAAGATGAAGTCAATTCTCATCGACTTTGTGTTCACGTTTGTGGTTGTACTCACCGTCAGCACAGCCGTCACGTTTTTGTACAACCTCCTCGTGCACGGGGAGGGCATCATTGCTTTGGGAACGGCTCTCCGTCTCGCTCTCGTTCTGGGAGTTGTTCTTCCGTGGCTGCACCGGCGAGAGAACAAACACTCTCAGGAAACAGCGTATCGTCCTTCC
>CAYNRS010000137.1:0-5651 GCA_964399565.1 uncultured Ignavibacteriaceae bacterium | reverse complement strand
ACCACAAACAATGAACCGATAAGGGAAATGAAACTGATATATTCATAGGACGTGAGAAGAATCCGCGCTCCGTTTTGCAGCTCAAGAAGATAGTAAACCACAACAATGAACCCCAACGCATACGAAACGTTCGGGTAGTTCCCTTCCCACCAGTGTCGGTTGATGAAAGGCATGACCGCGATTGAAGCCAACAAGATGACAAAAGGCGCTATGAACCACGCGTTCACGGCGACTATGCTCGCCCCTTCCATATCGTGCTGGAGGGCATTGAATGCTCCAAACGTCAGGAGAGCCAGAAAAGCAAAGATGAGAACGACCCGGCGTCTATTTCTTTTCATCAGAAATGCCGGGTTGTTCGGCGTAACGCGGCACTGTTCCGCGCTGGATGTTTTCTATAGTCGTTACGACAATTTTCGCGGTCCATGCGGATTTTTTCAAAAATGTTCCCGGATACACGCCAATCCAAACGATGAACACGACGATTGAAACCAGCGCGACGATTTCACGCCTGGTAATATCCGTGAGCGTGTGGCCTCCATAAACCGCACCGTCCCTTACCGGACCAAGCATCACTCTTTGATACATCCACAGCAAGTATACTGCGGACAGAATAACGCCGACTCCTGCAATTGCCGCATAGACGTACGTGCCGAGGAACGCAGATTTAAACGAACCCAGCAAGACAAGAAATTCTCCGACAAAGCCGTTGAGCCCGGGCAGTCCGATGGACGACAAGGATACAATCAGGAAGAGCGTTGCGTACACCGGCATCAGCCTGGCAACGCCGCCAAAATCTGTGATCATCCGTGTATGCGCCCTGTCGTAGATCATGCCGACAAGCAAAAAGAGAGCTCCTGTCGAAAGTCCGTGGTTGACCATTTGAATGATCGCTCCCTGGATTCCCTCTTCTGTCATGGAAAAAATTCCCAGAACGACGAATCCCAAATGAGAAACAGATGAGTAAGCGACGAGCTTTTTGATATCGGTTTGAACCATCGCGACGAGGGCTCCATAGATTATGCCGATGACTGCGAGCGAGCACAAGACCGGCGTCAATCTGATAGATGCTTCGGGGAACAGCGGCAGGCAGAAGCGCAGGAATCCATACGTGCCCATTTTCAGCAAAACGCCCGCCAGGATAACACTACCGGCGGTAGGCGCCTGCACGTGTGCATCCGGCAGCCAAGTGTGGAGCGGGAATAACGGGACTTTGATGGCAAAGCTGAGAGCAAACGCGGCAAACATCCACAATTGAAGGTTCAACGGTATGCGTTGAGCGATGGCATACAATGTCGGAAGACTTGTGGTAAACCTCCCCTCAGGCAGTGTCGACGCAAAGTAGCCAAGCGCCAGAATGGCAACGAGCATCAGCAAACTGCCAAAAAGCGTGTACAGGAAAAACTTGACGGCGGCATACACACGGTCCTGACCACCCCAGATGCCGATGATGAAATACATTGGTATGAGCATCGCCTCCCAGAACACATAAAAGAGGAACAAATCGATTGCCGCAAAAACGCCGACCATGCCGAGTTCTAGCAAGAGTACCATCATGGTGTACTCTTTGATACGATGCTCAACGGAATTCCACGTTCCCAGAAGAGCCAAAGGCGTAAGAAAAGTTGTAAGGACAATCAGCAGCAGAGCCATACCGTCGATTCCGACGTAATACCCAATATTCAAACTTCTTATCCACATAACCTGCTGCTGAAACTGAAAAGACGGATTCTCATTTTCAAAACGGAAAAACAAATACAAGGAGAGTCCAAAGACAAGGAGAGACGTTCCAAATCCAGTCAACTTGATGGCGTTGCTTTTCTCTTTGGAAGTAAAGAGTATCGCCAGCACCCCCAGGAGCGGGGCAAAAATCGTCAGTGTCAGCGCGTTATCGTAGAAGCTCATTTGCGTTCTATCTCAACACGAGCCATGCGACAATGAAGACAATCCCACCGAGGAAGACGACGGCGTACATCTGCGCAACCCCGGTTTGGACTTTCCTGAACGAGAGTGCAATCAAGGAAACAAGTCTTGCGATGCCATTCAACGCACCATCAATCACGGCAACGTCAAAGCCTTTCCACAAGAGCTTTTCTGATCCCATGACAGTGGGTTTCACAACAACCGCATCATACAATTCGTCGATATAGTACTTTTTCATCAACAATCGATGGATCCTCTCATACCGTCCGGCAATCGTTTCAGCAAGGTCGACCCGGTTTATGTAGACTTTCCAGGCTCCGTAGATTCCGGCGGCGGCAACCGCGAGAGAGAGAATCATTAAAACATATTCTGTGATGTGAACGCCTTCTTCGCTCAGGAGCAACTTTGTATATGCGGGCTCAAACACGGGAGCCAGCCAATGCTCGATCGCATTATTGCCATACAAGCTTTTCGGTATTCCGATCACTCCTCCGGTCAACGATAGAAAAGCAAGAAGAATCAGCGGAATGGTCATCGTCTTCGGAGCTTCGTGTGGATGGACGTCATGCCCGAATCTTTCCGACCCTTCGAACGTGAGGATAACGAGCCGGAACATGTAGAAAGCCGTAAGTCCAGCACCCAGCACTCCTATCGCCCACAATGCAACGGAACCATATTCGCTGCTGAACGCTTTCCAGAGAATCTCGTCTTTGCTGAAGAACCCTGCGAAAGGAACGATACCGGCGATGGCGATGGCGCCGACAAGGAAGGTCTTGTAGGTCGTCGGGAGATATTTCTTCAGGCCGCCCATTTTCTGGATATCCTGTTCGTCTTTCAGAGCATGAATGACGGCGCCGGAACCGAGAAACAACAACGCTTTGAAAAACGCATGCGTCGTGAGATGGAATATTCCAGCAGAGAAAGCCGCAACTCCCATCGCAAGGAACATGTATCCGAGTTGGCTCACTGTCGAGTAAGCCAGAATCTTTTTGATGTCGTTTTGCACAAGACCAATAGTAGCCGCGAGGATGGCCGTCAGCGCGCCAATCATCGCAACAATTTGCAGTGTCGCCGGTGCGAGCGCAAAGAGAATAGAACATCGGGCCACCATATACACGCCTGCAGTGACCATGGTCGCTGCGTGAATCAGCGCGCTTACCGGTGTTGGGCCAGCCATTGCATCGGGCAGCCAGACAAACAACGGGATTTGGGCTGATTTCCCGGTAGCTCCCACGAAAAGAAGGAGGGTAATCCAGAATGCGGGCTCATTGCCGATGCTGAGGAGTTCGGCGCCGCTGAAGACGGCGTCGAACCTCAAACTTCCGAACGTCTGAAAAATCAGCAACATGGCGAGGATGAATCCAAAATCGCCGACCCTGTTGACGATAAACGCTTTCTTTGCGGCATCATTTGTAGTTGCAGTTCCAGATGGATAGCCTCCGACGTCGAATTTTTTCTCGTACCAAAAACCAATGAGCAGGTAAGAGCACAGCCCCACTCCTTCCCAACCGAGAAACATCAGAAGGAAGTTGTCGGCAAGAACGAGGCTGAGCATTGCGAAAATAAAGAGGTTCAAGTACGCAAAGAAGCGCCAAAAACCTGGATCGCCATGCATGTAGCCAATGGAGTACACATGGATCAGGAATCCCACGCCAGTCACAATCATTGTCATGAGAATCGACAGTTGATCCACCTGAAGGCCGATGACGAGATTGAGGGACGAGCTTGTCCCCGTGAATGTTGAAATCCAGATAAAGAGGTCGACGACGTGTTTTCGCACCTGCGGTCCCTCGCCGAGCATCTCAAGGAAAATTCCCAGGGCGATTGCAAACGAAGCGCCAACGACTCCACTGCCAATGGACCCAACCAGTTTCTCGTTTTTCATCCTCGAGCCAAAAAGACCGAGGACGAGGAATCCTGCAAAAGGAAGAAGGACGATATATGGGGTGAAGGGGATCATGTTTCTTGCAGGGGTTCGATGAATCAAACCCCTCACAGACTTAGGGCCGATTTACCATTTCAGAATATTGATCTCATCAAGATTCAGAGTTTGCTTCCTGCGGAACAACGCAATAATAATCGCCAATCCAATTGCCGCTTCAGCCGCCGCAACAGTCATGACAAAGAAGACGAGCATTTGGCCGGTGATATCGCCGTGCTGCGCAGAAAACGTTACGAGAGTCAGGTTGACGGAATTGAGCATAAGCTCAATCGACATGAACACGATGATCGCATTTCGCCGCGCCACGACTCCTGCGGCGCCAATAATGAAGAGCGTCGCGCTGAGGATGAGATATGCCTGGGCATCCGCCATCATTCGATCTTTCTTTTCGCCAACACGATTGCGCCAACGATGGCAGCTGTCAGTATTAACGAAGTGATCTCAAACGGGAAAAGGAATCTGGTAAACAATTGGCTCCCGATGAATTCCACGGTGCCTATTTCGAGGGCTTTGGCCGCGTTCAATGGTGCGCTTGAGGATTCAGCGAAACCCAGAATATAGATGAATTCCAAAAGAAGGGCCGAACACATGCCAACGGCAACCAGCTTTCTCCAGGAGATTCCCTCGCTCAATTTCCGCTCATCGCCGAGGTTCAGTAACATGATGACGAACACAAACAACACCATGATTGCACCCGCATAGACGAGAATCTGAATCACGGCAATGAACTGAGCGTGGAGTGTGAGATACAGTCCGGCGAGACAGAAAAAATTCATGATGAGAAACAACGCCGACATCACGGGATTGCGGCGGGTCACAACGAGCAAAGCAGAAACTACGGCAAAGGCCGCAAGAACGGAGAACATGATCGACGGGAAGTCCATGGGGAGTCGGCTCCGCTACGAGGATTGCATCTGCATGTTCAAGGTTCCCTCACCCATCTGATCAGTTCAGGAAGCGTGGGACGTTTGCCTGTCACCAGGATCGCCGTCCGGAAAATCTTCCCCGCAACCCACATCATCACAACAGATGAAACGAGTAAGAGGCCGATAGTTGCGAGGATTTCCCACAACGGCGGCATCTGAATGGGAATTCTCATTACCATAAAAGCTGGAGTGAGGATGGGAACAAACGATAGAATGCGAAAAACGATGGAGCCGGGATTCTGCATAACGGGCATTGCCAGGACGATGGGAAATACGAGCAGCAAGCTGACGTACGTTGTAATCTGTTGGGCCTCCTGCTCCGTCGTCACCGGCGAACCGGCCGCAACAAAAATTGCCGAGTACAGCAAATACCCGAGGGCGAAATAGACGAGCGAAAGCAACATATGTTCGGGCGTGAATAACGTCCCTTTTGTCTGCACTGCAACGGCGAGCCCCATCACTCCCCACACGCCCATCTGCACGATGCCCAGACCGCCAAGCCCGAGAATCTTCCCTGTCATCAAGTCTCTCGCCGAACATGAAGAAAGCAACACCTCGATAACTCGGTTCGATTTCTCCTCCACTACGCTTCGTATGAGCAGTTGCCCCGACGTCATGACAAGGAACAATAGCATCATGATCACGATATATGCACTAAAAAATGTCTCGAGAAATCCGGATTCTTTTTCCTCTCCCTTCACGTTGATTTTGATGGACTTGATATCCACGTCCGTCATCAAGTTGCGGATCAACTTCGGGTCGTACCCGCGGGAGGACAAGCGCTTCTCAACGACGACTTCTTCGATTGTTCGTGAAAACCGCTCTTGAATTCGAATATTCCCGACATTTTGCGCCCGATACTC
>CAYNRS010000136.1:0-5682 GCA_964399565.1 uncultured Ignavibacteriaceae bacterium | reverse complement strand
AGAAAATTCGTTCCGCATGCTCTTATGCTTCTGCGAAGGGTCAGGGCTGCACATTATGATTTCATGATAGACCTTATTGACAATCAATCGACCACATCCACGCTCTGGTGTTTGTTGGGAGGGGCGCGCTTCAGGATAGGCCTCTCCAAAGAGAATGACTTTTGTTATGACGTTTCTGTTCCACTGTTATCGAAAAAGGAAACACACATAGCAGACCGGACAGCTCAGATTTTGACAGTTTTCGGGGTTGATCCACACAAAGAGGAATTTCGCATTCATTACAAACCATCGAATGACTCGAACGAGTTTGCAGAACAGTTCTTCGGCTCTCTGAAAAACGAAAGGGAGGCGGCCCTGGGAGTGAATATCTCTGCCGGGGCATCGTACAGAATGTGGTGGGGGGAGAATTGCCGAAATTTCATTCGGGAAGTCATGAAGAAATTCCCCCAATGGAGAATAATTCTTCTCTCATTACCATCCGACAGATCAAAAGCTGAAGATCTTGCACATGCCGTCCCCGGAACGCAGTTGGCACCGCTCACACCGACCTTTGACCATGCTGCTGCCCTGGTGGGGCGATTGAATTATTTCGTCACTCCTGATACTTCGCTCTGTCAGATTGCCGCAGCTTTTCAAGTCCCGTCTGTGGTCCTCTTTCCTCACCTTGCAGTTCTTCATGGTCACTTGTGGACACCTTACAGGTCCGACTCGGAAGCCCTTGCAGCTTCGGTTGATGAAATAGAAACAATACCCTCTCAACAAATCGTAGCAGCCCTGGAAAGGCTTGTGTCGCGACATCCTGGTTCAAGTAAGAGCATCGAATTTATGTCTCGGCTATGAAATCCGTTCTGCAGAAACTCGAGCGTATTTTTCGTCACGCTCTCCTTTATCCGCTGCTAAGATTTATTCTCAGGAACCCGCCGGTCGAAGCTTGTATTGACCTTTCCTCTGTTCAGTCCCTCTTGCTACTTCGATACGACAAGCTGGGAGATATGATCGTCACAAAACCGATATTACGCCTGCTGAAAAAAAGATATCCGAAACTGAAGCTTGGCATTGTAACGAGCCAATCGAACGCTGAAATATTGGAAAACGACGACTCTGTTGATGAAAAACATGTCCTTCGTTCAAATCCCTTTGATGTTTGGCGCATGCTACGATTCGCCAGAAGGGAACGTTACGATGTTGTCATGAACCTGATCTTCAACAGGACCACAACGGGGGCCTTATTGGCGAATATCATTTCACCGCGAGGGATCAAGATCGGTCAAGGTGAAAACAAGTACCATTTCTACTTCAACAAATTAATCATGCTGCCGAGGTCGGATTCGCATATGGTTGAGGTACTGGCGAACTACGTGTCCCAGGCATTTGGCCTGGAAATTGGACCCGAAGAGCTTGATCTGTTCTACGAGATTGATGGGGAAAGCGAGGAAGTGGTGAACAAGTTTCTTGATTTCAACCGACTCACGCGACGCGGATGGGTCGAACATGCGACAAGGTACGTGGTGTTGAATTTGTCGGCTGGAGAACCAAGCAACAAATTTACCATCAATCAGGTCATCGATATCAGCAAGTACCTCTGTGAAGAGATAGCAACAAACGTCGTGTTGATTTTTGCCCCTTATGATGCGATTATAGCCGGGATGGTGGAACAATCGGTGAAATCTCCGCGATACATCAAATTTCCGCGAGAAGGAAAGGCTCCTCTTGCCCAGATCGCTTCATTGATTCAGGGATGTCTCTTTGTCATAACGCCGGACACAGCGATCGTGCATTTGGCATCAGCCGTCCAGACACCGACGTTTGCCGTTTTCTCTCCTTTACTAAAAAGCAAAGAATGGTTTCCCTTCAGGGTTTTATTTCACCTCCTGACGGCTGATGAGAACAAACCTGTGTCATCCATTCCATCCGCCCGATTGATCGAGGGGATTAGAACCTTCTCCGCAACACTCTCATCGGAAGAACAATCGCGCTGAAATGGCAATCTATTCGAGTTATCAGAAATTCTCCCTTGCCGGGATCTATCTCTTCGCCCTGAGCCTGCCGATTTCATTTGTTCCGGCTGAGTTTGGACTCGCCTTCGCAATGATCGGCTGGATTCTTGAAGGCCTTTTCAAGAAAAATTGGCAATTCCAAAACCATCTGTTGTTCATCCCCTTGGCGTGCTACATTGCCTGGAATGTCCTTTCAGCGTCGATTTCGCCGCGCCCAGAGCACAGTCTGTGGGCAGTGGCGGATAATGAGTGGTCCCTGTTCATTATGCTGATGATGTTCTGGGTCATCCGAGATGAGAACACGCTTATGAATATCGCATACACGTTTCTCGGTGGATTGATGATCAACACGTGTTATGGGCTGGTTCAATCATTCATTGGTGTGGAATTATGGCGGAATTCACCGCTTGACCCAATTTATGGAATGTATCGGATCGTGGGATTTCAGAATTTCTATCTTACCTTTGCCGCGTTCGCATTCGCTTCTTTTCTCCTTTCAACGAGTCTGGCGGTCACCGTCAAAGGGAAAAAAGAAATCTTGTTTGGAACGCTTGCTCTTTTGAGCTTTGTTGCCCTCACGCAGACATATGCAAGAAGTATCTGGCTGGCGCTTCTTGTAGCCTTGCCGATGTTCGTATTTCTGAAGATTCGAAAATGGAGAATCGCCTTCGTGGCAACGTTTCTTACAATTGTCACAGGACTTGTGACTCTTGTACCCAGCATACGGGACCGGGCAATCTCTATTGTAGATGTCAAGGGAAACGAGACGCGCATAAACCTTTGGAAAACGTCAATTAATATTTTCAAGGATTTTCCTCTCACTGGTGTCGGCGAAGACAACTTTGACTATTACTTTGAGAACTATCGAGTTGAGGGATTCTATGATACCACGGTCAATCCTCACAATGACTACCTCAACGTTCTCGTTTCTTCCGGAATACCGGGATTAGCGCTTTTTCTCGCACTGTGGGTTATTACCCTGAGGCAAGGGTTTCACGTTGTTCGGTCGAGTCTTCCAACACCTGTGCAGGCTGTAATTCTTGGGTCCACGTTAACAATTTCTGGGATTCTCGTCGGCAGTTTTTTCCAGAATTACTATGGTACATTCGCCAACTGTCTGGAATGGTGGTTTTTGGCGGGATTGATTTTTACGGGGACAAAGTTTGCTCAGCCGAGTGTGCCGAGCGCGACAACCTGATATTTATTTGATAAGTTTGTAATTCCTGTACTCCCCGATAGAGATGCCAAAGGCCTTCTCTATCATCCTCCGCAGTCGGTATCTCCACTTCATCGTGCTCTGCGAAACATCAAATTCGAATTTCCAGCCTTGTCGTGCAATTCGGTCCTGCATGACGCGTGGGTGACTTCCCGTGAACTTCTTGAGGGAATCAATGCCGCTGTAGTCAAAAAGGCGAGCATCTCCAAGCTGCTGTTGAATCCAGTCGTCATCATGCCAGAGTTTGTGCATTTCCCGAACTTTTGTCATCATTTGTTCGGGGGGTTTCACATAGCTGTAGTGATAGATCATCCCTCCGGAGTTCTTCACCCGCAGCTTCTCGTCCGGCTTTTTTCGGAAACCCATGGAATCTCCATACGAGAAAATGCTTTTGTCGTTCCGGACAATACGAACCTCGCGACGATGCCATGCAGGGGAATCAGCTACGTAATCATACGACCCATAGAAATGAGTAAAATCCACCAAAAAGCCGTCAACAATACTTTCGTTTTTCCACTGCGCCATGCTTTGCGTAATCCTCTCCAAAGAGTCCTCGTGCACGATCTCGTCTGCCTGGATACAAAACGCCCAGTCGGCATCGTCTGTTATCGCACGAAAGGCTTTGTCTGTTTCAAGAGCAAAAACCCGGCCTCCTTGACGAATGGAGTCATCCCACACAGTTTCTATGATCCTTATTTTAGACGGATGAATTCCGCGAACGAGAGTCAGCGTGTCATCTACACTCTTGCCTACTGCAACAACAACCTCATCGCACAATGGCAAAATGGAGCGTATTGCCTCGACAATCGGGTAATCGCAAATGACAGCGTTCTTTATAAACGAAAACCCGGAAACTTTCATGATGGTGACAGCGCAGAGGGAATCAACGCGGAAAAGTCGATCTTCGTTTTACTGCGGCCTTTTGAGCGTATTGAGGTAATCTTTGTAAGGAATGTTCCTGTAATGGTCCTGGCCGACATATGTTAAGATGTCTGCGAATGATTCCGCGTTCACGTAGCCCGGAAGCATTGTGATGGGTTTCATTTCTTCGTCGAAAAACAGGGTCGTCGGATAACCGTTTACACCGAGAAGCCTGGCAAATTCCTGCTCGCTGACCGACGAGCCGCGATAACTCAGCTTCTTGTTTGATTCGGCATCAAGCTTGACCGCAATAAAATGCGTTACCAACGCAGCCCGGACCTTTTCGGAAGGATAGACCTCCTTGTCCATTTTCTTGCACCACGAGCACCAATCTGTGTAAACGTCGATGAGAAGCTTCTTTTTTTGCTGGCCGGCGAGAATGACACCCTCATCAAAGGATTTCCAGGAAACACCAACCGAGCTGAGATTCTCCGGATCCTTCGTCGAGGTGAGAACTCCAGCCAGGACCACGCTCGCTGAGAGCAGAATAACAATAAGCGGAAGAGTTTTCATTCACTATGAAGGTACGTTTTTTTTCGGTTTGAAGCTAATCTCTTTCAATTCCCCGAATTGTGCTTGAATCGGGTCGTGTGTTCAAAAATTCTTTCAGCTTCTCTGTGTCCATTCTTCTGGAGTAAATCGTCCATCGCTCAGCCACCCAACCTCCAACAAGGGCAGTCGAAAAGAGTATGAAAAGGGCAACACGGAGTTTTGAGAAAACAACGCTTCTTGTTCGAATCGTTTGAATTCCCATTGCCCCGGCAAGAAAGAAGAAAGGCACTATGGGAAATCTGTAGCGGGCACCGGCATAGAACACCAGATGAACGGCAAGCCAAAGCACTATGAAGCTTGCAAAAAGAAACCGTGCTTGCAGTGTACCGTCCTTGGAGAACGATAAGCCGAAGATCCCAAGGAGCAATATTGCGATGAAGGGACCATGCGTTAAGGAGATGCTCCAAATTGACAGCTCACTATAGATGGTGGCCGCGTTTGGATAGTAGGCCCAGAGGGGCTTGTACTCCAGGTTTAAGACAAGCCAGTAATCCGTGCCGAAGAAATGAGCAAACTTTTTGCCAAGCAGAATAAAGTACTGAACGGGATCAGCCCCCATGAATTCGAAACCGAGTCGATAACCAAGGTCTGACCGGTCAAAATCGTCTTTGACGGAAATGAGAGGATTGTCAGTCTTCGGGTAAGAGTATGCACCGCTGGCTCCAGGATGGTTACCCATCCAAAAGTTGACGCCGCTATTGCTTGTGAGTGCGAACCGGTTGAAAGTAGAATAGTTACGTAGAATCCAAGGTGAAACGACGAGAAGGAGAGTTGCCGATATCAGCGCAACATCTCTTATGTTTAAGGACCAGGGGACCTTCCTCGCACGATTGTAGAGGAGGATTGCCGCCGGCAATACCAGGGCAGTGGCGCGGATAAGCACTGCAATTCCGATCAGTACTCCAAGAATCATGTTCTTCCGAAGCCACGATTTTTGATACACGAGAATAATCCATGTGATCAGAAACATCAAAGTTGTAAAGATGGTTTCCGTCA
>CAYNRS010000135.1:0-5693 GCA_964399565.1 uncultured Ignavibacteriaceae bacterium | reverse complement strand
GTCCGTATGGCAAACCTCGCATGTGTCGGGAGCCACATGATTAACGGCGTTGCAGCACTTCACACGGAATTGCTCAAAAAAGATGTTCTGCATGATTACTTCGAGCTCTTTCCGGAGAAATTCATCAATGTCACCAACGGCGTCACACCACGGCGATGGCTCTTGCTGAGCAATCCGAGGTTCTCGCAACTTATCACGGACGCTATCGGAACAGGCTGGATTTGCGATATGGAACATCATCTTCCGAAGCTCGAAAAGTTCCTTGATGACAAGAGGTTCTGCGATGAATGGCGAAGAATCAAATATGAAAACAAAGTGAAGCTTGCGTCCATCATTCGAAATCGGACCGGCGTGGTCGTTAAGCCGGATTCAATGTTCGACATACAGGTCAAGCGACTGCATGAATACAAACGTCAGCATTTGAATGCCCTCCATGTAGCGACACTCTACAAGAGAATCAAACAGAATCCTCGCCTCGACGTCGTCCCACGCACGGTGATTTTTGCCGGTAAAGCTGCGCCGGGGTATTTCATGGCAAAGCTCATTATCAAGCTCATTAATTCGATCGCTGAGGTTGTCAATCACGATCCGGACGTTGGGGATAAGCTGAAAGTGGTTTTCATACCTGATTTCAACGTGAAAAACGCGCAATCAGTTTATCCGGCGGCCGACTTGTCTGAGCAGATTTCAACGGCCGGCAAGGAAGCGTCCGGCACCGGGAACATGAAATTCTCCATGAATGGAGCCCTCACCATCGGCACCTTGGACGGCGCGAATGTGGAGATCCGGGAAGCGGTGGGGGACGAGAATTTCTTTCTCTTCGGTTTGACGGCTGAAGATGTGCCAAAGCTCAAGAATCAGGGATACTTTCCTCAGCAGTACATTGAGGAAAATGCCGAGCTCCGCGAAGTTCTCGACCTGATCAAAAACGGAGGTTTTTCCCCAAAAGAGCCGAACCTTTTTCATCCTCTTGTGAATTCCCTGACGCATCACGACGAATACATGCTCATGGCCGACTACGAGCCCTATATGAGCTGCCAGGCCGAGGTTGACAAAGTGTACCGCCATACTGAAGATTGGACGAGAAAGTCCATTCTCAACGTAGCACGTATCGGGAGGTTTTCCTCCGACCGATCTATCAGGGATTACGCGAAGAAAATTTGGAGACTTAAGCCCGTCAAAATTCATGTCGATTAAGATTATCTTCTTGTCCCTCATTCGTAGAGATGTATTGGTGGTACGTAATTTACCGCAAAAGGCGCGTAGGTAATTTGCGTACAACAATCTGAAGTCCGGTTCTTGACTTTTTTCTCCTCCCGGGTTACTATAAAAAAGGGGAAAAAACATGAACCCTCCCTCTCACGTACCCCCGGCAGACGAAAAATCAGTTATGATTCTTTTGCAAAGCCCTGCACTTGCATACATGCGGGATCTTCGACGCACTCTGGATACGGACCCACAATATCTCGCCGCGCACTCTGACGGAGTGAGGTCAAAAGTAACGGAATTCCTCTCAAACGGCGGAATATATTGGGACAACGACATTTTCGACCGTGAGTGGGAAAGGATTGTGAAGGAAGCTGTCATCCGGTTGAGGAACATCGAGCGCTAGTGGTTTTCGTGCCCCCCAGTTAATTATAAAACTGCCGCTTTCGCCCCAAGGTTTTCATGGCGGGCATTGCTGGCAAAGGGATTTCCCTTCCTTCCTAGCACCTTTGTCCTTTCTGTTTCAAAGGATTTTTGCTACTTTTACACCCGCAATCGAGATCAGTATTCCTTCACACCAAAATTGACAAGCATTCCTCGAAAATTCACGGTTGGTTTGGTTCAAATGCCCGTTGGCCTAGATCCGGCGGACAACCTCAGTCACGCCGCATCGATGATCGACAAGGCGGTGAAAAAAGGCGCAGGGGTTGTTTGTTTGCCGGAGCTTTTCAAATCGCAGTATTTCTGTCAGACTGAAAACGCAAAGATGTTCGACCTTGCCGAGTCTATCCCGGGGCCAACAACGACCGCTCTTAGCGAACTGGCAAAAAAAGTCGGCGCGGTGATCATAGCACCCATTTTTGAGCGCCGGGCAGCTGGCGTGTATCACAACAGCGCAGCTATTATCGATGCGGATGGGACGTTAGCGGGAGTGTACAGAAAAATGCATATCCCCGACGACCCCGCATATCACGAGAAATTCTACTTCGCCCCCGGTGATTTGGGGTTTGAAGCGTTTGATACAAAAGCCGGACGCATCTCAACTCTCATCTGTTGGGATCAATGGTACCCCGAGGGCGCTCGGATTTCCTCGCTCATGGGTGCAAGCGTCCTCTTTTATCCGACAGCCATCGGATGGCACCCTCATGAGAAAGCCCGGTACGGCAAAGCCCAGCGCGAAGCGTGGCAAACTGTTCAGAGAGGGCACGCGATAGCGAACGGAGTGTATGTTGCTGTTGTCAATCGTATTGGCCTCGAGAAAACGGATTCGGCCTCTGCCGGAATCGAGTTTTGGGGTTCTTCTTTTATTGCCGACCCTCAGGGTGTCGTTGTGGCAGAAGCGTCGGTCGATAAAGAAGAGATTCTTCTGGCAGACATCGACCTCGATCATTTGGAAGACATACGACGCAACTGGCCGTTTCTTCGAGACCGCCGCATAGACGCCTATCAAGGCATCACGTCACGCTTTCTCGACCCTCCAAAGAAGTAACTTCGTATGGGAAATGATCGGCAGCGGTACAGAATGCCCGCCGAATGGGAACGGCATGAGGCAACCTGGCTTGGCTGGCCTCACAATGTTTCCGATTGGCCTGGAAAGTTCCCCCCGATTCCATGGGTGTTTGCCGAGATAGTGAAAAAGATCAGTGATGGAGAAATCGTGCGAATACTTGTCGAATCAAAGTCCCACGAGTTAAAGGCGCGTCGCGTGCTGGCTCAAGCTGGAGCGGACGGCTCTCTTGTTGAGTTTTTCCCTATTTCCACAGACCGCGGCTGGACAAGGGATTCAGGACCAATGTTTGTTCTTTCAGAAAGCTCCGAAGTAACCATCGTCCGTTTCCGGTTCAACGCTTGGGCCAAGTATCCGAATTGGAAGAAAGATTCTCACGTTCCGCCGCAGGCCGCAAAGATGTTGCGAAAGAAAATGGTCGACGCGAAATATCGGGTCCGACCTGTTGTGCTGGAAGGAGGCAGTATCGATGTTAATGGATACGGCAGTTTGATCACGACCGAAGAATGTCTGCTCGATCCAGAAGTTCAGGTTCGAAATCCCGGCTTCACCAAGACAGATTACTCCGAAGTTTTCAAAGAATTCCTTGGTGTTACTAACGTATTGTGGCTCGGGAAAGGGATCGCCGGGGACGACACACATGGACACGTCGACGATCTCTGTCGCTTCGTGAATAAAAACTCAGTAGTTCTCTGCTCCGAAAAGAAACACAACGACGATAATTATCGGCTGTTGATGGAGAACAGGGAGCGACTCGAAGGAATGAAACTTGAAGACGGGTCGAGGATACAAATTGCGGAGCTACCTATGCCATCGCCCATTATTTTCAAAGGTCAAAGACTCCCCGCAAGCTATGCGAATTTCTACTTTGCCAATGCAGGCGTACTCGTTCCGACGTTCAATGACCCGAATGACCGAATCGCACTCGGGATTCTTGCGGAGCTCATCACCGATAGGCCTGTTGTCGGCATTCACGCAACGGACCTGGTTTGGGGGCTCGGAACCCTTCATTGCCTTACGCAACAACAGCCAAACTCCACAGAGGGTGGTCTCCAGCGGCTTTTCATTCCTTGAGCCCCTTGAAATTCCCTGTCTCTCTTTCTATAATTGAAGAGAGACACCAGCCCCCTTTGTTTATGTGACTCCGTTCTTCATTTCCATTAGAGCCGAAACGGTACCACGGCGCTTGAAGATCGAAAAAGGTCTAACGGCGCATATTTCTTCTCATTTTGTCGGGAGGCGGCCCGCCTTCGAGGTGATCGACCATGAAAACCTTCAACAGGTTTAAAACTCTCCTTATTCCCCCGCGATTCCAGGACGAAGAACAAGATCGTCTCGTCGGGATTCTCTATACCATCGCAGTGGTCACTCTTGTGGGAATGCTTCTGGTCCTGGGCCATAGGATCGCGGTAGCGCAGTTCGGTCAGGTGGTCGCACTTAGCGTGGCTTCGTTCCTGCTTATTGTTTCGATTTTGCTTGCAAGGCGCGGGATTGTTGTCTGGTCGAGCACGGTTTTGCTGTGGACTCTACTGGGATTTGTTGATTACATGATGGTTCGCAACGATGGCTTTCACGACACCGTTGTCCTTGCTATTCCGGGCATTCTCGTCATCGCCGGCCTCGTTCTTGAAGTAAAATATTTCCTTGTGTTTGCGTTGAGTTGCATCGTTTCTGTTGCGTTGATGGGTCATTCGGAGATTACGGGTGTCGTGAAGAACGCCTACAGCGCGAGGACGAACTATTCTGACGTCATCGATGTGATGGTGATTCTTGCAGTTACCTCAGTCACGATCAGACTACTTTCAGAAAACCTGTTCAAAAGCCTCACCCGTGCAAGGAAGAATGAGAAAGCTATTCGTGATCAGGCTGATCAATTGAAGGAATCCGAGGAGCATTTTCGGACGCTGTTTGAGAATGCGAACGATGCGATTTTCATCATGAACGACACGCATTTTGTCGAATGCAACGCAATGTCGGTACGGATGTTTGGATGTCAGCAACGAACAGACCTTGTTGGCCATTCTCC
This sequence comes from uncultured Ignavibacteriaceae bacterium, assembly GCA_964399565.1. GTDB lineage: Bacteria > Bacteroidota > Ignavibacteria > UBA10030 > UBA10030 > JACQPT01. The sequence goes on along the minus strand of CAYNRS010000135.1, from coordinate 954 downwards.
ATGGGAATTCAGCCCTCAACAGCAATACGACGGGAGAGATTCAAAAGAAAAAGCCGTCGAAGTTATCCAGGCAGCTCTCGACGGAACACCGCAGCGCTTTTACTGGCACCACCTGCGGAAAGACGGCACCCCCTTCGATGCGGAGGTCTCCTTGAATGAACTGGGGTATGGCGGAGAAAGATTCCTCCAGGCTATGGTGAGAGATATCACGGAACGAAAGCGTGCAGAGGAAGCATTACGAGAAAAAGACGCTCTTCTGGAAGCGATCATCAACAACACGACCGCCGTTATTTATGTGAAAAGAACCGATGGCACTTATGTCATGGTCAATGAAGAATTTGCAAGAGTCTTCAACGTTGACAAGCAGAGCGTTGTGGGAAAGACAGATTATACGTTGTTCCCCAAGGAATTTGCGGATGAATACAGAAGAAATGATATGGAAGTTTTGCAGAAAGAAAGGGCCATTCAGTCCGAGGAACGAGCTGTTTTAAAAGATGGAGTCCACACGTATGTTTCGGTAAAGTTCCCGCTGATGGACGTCGCAGGTCATGCGCATTCGGTGTGTGGTATTTCGACCGACATCACAGAGAAGAAGCTTTCGGAAGAAACAATGAGAAAGAGTGAAGAGCGTTTCCGGGCGTTGTTGCAGAATTCTGCCGAAGCCATTGCACTCGTCGATAAAAATGGAACTATTCTCTACCAAAGTGTATCGGTCACACCAATCAGTGGATATGATTCCAAGGAAAGAATCGGCGGGAACATCAACGACTTCGTTCATCGTGACGATTTACCAGACTTCAAGTTCAAATTTTCCCAGCTTTTGCAGATTGCCGGGTCTGTTGTTACTGGTGAAATCAGGGTGCAGCGGAAAGATGCGGTGTGGATCTGGCTCGAACTTACCGCGAATAACCTTCTTGCAAATCCCGCGGTGGGAGCAATAGTCCTCAACTTCAG
>CAYNRS010000134.1:0-5730 GCA_964399565.1 uncultured Ignavibacteriaceae bacterium | reverse complement strand
GTCTTCGCCCTACGCGGGAATCGTCAGACCGTGGCTTGGTGACACTTCGTACATCCGAAAAGATAGCGTAGCCCTGCCTTCGCCAAAACAGTCGGGTGTTTCCGAAACGAAGGATGAAAAGCAAAAAGAACCCGCCTCGCCTGAGAAAAACAAGACACCAGTAACACCGAAGAAACGGGACGAGTGATGATTCAAGAAATTGACATCGTCCGGGAGCGATACGAAGTTGCCGCGGGAATTCATGTGCTTCGATTCGCTTCTTCCCACATCTCACGGTATGCGCGGCCAGGGCAGTTTATCAACGTAAGAACGAACGCAGGCCTCGTTCCGCTTCTGCGACGCCCCTTCAGCATTTGCAGAATTGAGGGGGAGGACATCGAGATCGTGTTTAATGTTGTTGGCATCGGTACGTCGATCCTGGCATCCAAGAGAAGCGGTGACACGGTCGACGTTCTTGGCCCCCTCGGCGCTTCATTTCGCATGAAGTCGAGTTTCGACACGGCTCTTATGGTTGCCGGAGGGTTGGGCGTCGCTCCCTTTCCATTTTTGACGCAACACCTGAGCGACAAGAAGGTCGAATCATTTATCGGTGCGGCTTCTGCAGAAAAGCTGTGGACCGCACATCTTCAAAATGTCCACATTGCGACGGACGACGGGAGCAAGGGATTCCACGGAACTGTTGTCGCAATGCTTGCGGAATACCTGAAATCAAACAGGGTGAGGAACCCAAAAATCTTTGGTTGCGGTCCCACAAAAATGATGCAAGCGCTCTCGGACCTTGCGAAAATGTATGAGATGGATTGCGAGCTCTCCCTCGAGGGCACGATGGCATGCGGCATCGGCATTTGCCAGGGGTGTCCCGTTGGACGTGTGAACGGAAAAAAGAAATACGCTCTCGTGTGTACCGAAGGCCCAACGTTTAACTCCCAAGATGTCGTTCTCGCTTGATTGATAATGAAGACTTCGTTCAATATCAGAGACGTTGAGTTCAAGAACAGGGTTCTGGTCGCGTCCGGAACTTTTGGATATGGAGACGAACTGAAAGACCTCGTGGATGTCGCTAAACTCGGCGGCGTTATTACAAAGTCACTTTCGTGGAAACCAAGGGAAGGGAATCCCCCGCCTCGAATCGTTGAAACTACTGGTGGTATGTTGAATTCCATTGGATTGGCGAACATTGGCGTTCATCAGTTCATCGAGGAAAAACTGCCGTACCTGGAAAAACTCGACACCGTTGTTGTGGCAAACATTGCTGCGAGCTCCGTACAGGAATACTGTGATGTTCTTTCTCTGCTGAATGATGAGCGAGGAATAGACGCGTTCGAAATCAATGTCTCCTGCCCGAACGTCAAAGAAGGAGGGCTCAGTTTCGGTACCGATTGTGACGCTACTGCGGACATCACTTCTAAGCTCAGGGTTCTGACAAAGAAACCCCTTATCATTAAACTTACGCCAAACGTCACGCATATATCGGAATTCGCCAGGGCGGTCGAAGAAGCGGGTGCTGATGCTGTCTCAGTCATAAACACAGTCATTGGTATGGCCGTTGACATTAGAACGAGAAAACCGAAACTGTCTACCGTCACGGGCGGGCTCTCGGGTCCCGCAATCAAGCCCATCGCCCTTGCGAAGGTCTACGAAGTAGCCCAGGCAGTAGAAATTCCAATCCTCGGCATTGGCGGAATTGCCACGGTGGAAGATGCTATTGAGTTCCTGCTCGTCGGCGCATCCGGCGTCCAAATTGGTACAATGAACTATGTTGACCCCACGGCATCAGCAAAAATAGCGGAAGGCTTGCGGCAACACGCTGAGCAGAATAATCTGAAAGATGTTGGCGACCTTGTCGGTGCGATAGATGCCAAGGTGGAGTTTTCCGTTCTGCAATCCTGGCTGTGACTTAACCCAGTAACCTTCCTTTTGAATTCGTACTCAGAGTCGATCCGTTTTCTCTACGGACTTCAGAGATTTGGTATGAAGTTCGGGCTTCGTGGAGTGAGAACTCTTCTCCGTTCGCTCGGGAACCCGCATTTTCGATTCCCTTCCATTCATGTGGCAGGAACAAACGGAAAGGGCTCGACCGCTTCCATGCTCGCAGCTATGTTTTCCGCAGCTGGATACAAAACAGGGCTATACACCTCGCCCCATCTGTTGGATTATCGGGAACGCATTCGCATCAATGGAAGGATGATCCCATCAGGGGACGTTGTTCGGCTTTCAGCAAGCCTGAAAAATGAAATCGAAAAGAACAGGGCCACATTCTTTGAAGCAACGACGGCGATGGCGTTTCAGTTTTTTGCTGATTCACAAGTGGAAATGGCAATTGTGGAAACCGGTCTTGGAGGGAGGCTCGACGCCACAAACGTGTTGAGGCCTGTAACAACGGCAATAACCTGCGTCGGGTTGGAGCACACGGACCTACTCGGTGATACGTTGAAGAAGATCGCAAGTGAAAAAGCCGGAATTATCAAGAAGGGAATCCCATGTGTCAGCGGTGTCGCCTCAAGGCAGGCCGAAAACGTCATTCGGAGAGTCTGCCTGAAGCAAGGTTCGGTTTTTGTTTCGCACAGAGCTGCGAGGACCGCAATAAAAAAGTCTACATTGGAGAATATCGTCATAGATGTTCGAACTCCTCAGATTGAACTACAAGATCTCCGAGTGTCTCTCGCCGGCGATATCCAGGCGAGAAATGTCGCCGTCGCTCTTTTGACACTTCACCTTGCATGTTCCCGCAGTTCCATGCATGTTTCCAATGACCATATCCGCGACGGGTTGTCACGGATACAAGAATTATCCGGTCTGCAAGCCAGGTTGTCGGTGCTCAAAAGACGCCCGCTCATACTGGCGGACACAGCCCATAATCCTCAGGCCATATCCATTCTCATGAAGTCACTGACTCAGCTGGGAATTAGGAAGGTTGACCTTGTCTTTGGAGTGGCAAAGGACAAGGACTACACGTCGATGGTTCGTGCGGTCAGGAAACTTGTGCGCCGGGTTTTGGTTGTTTCTGCGAAAACGGATCGTGCGCTCCGCGGCGGGCAGCTTGAGGCCGAGTTCAAACGGAATGATGTTCCGGCGGAACTCGCAGGGACTGTCGCGCAAGGCGTAAAGAGCGCCCTGCAATCAGCTGACAAGAGTATTCCAATTCTTGTCACCGGTTCAAACTTCGTCGTCGGTGAAGCTCTGGCCTTTCTAGAGGGGAGAAAATACTTGACAATAAATCAGTAATGGGGTATATTACTCATGCAGTCGTGCATAGAGTTCTTCTCGAAGTACATCCAACCAACGCCATCAATTAACTCGTTCTCCCGACCTAAGTAATTTTCAACCAGGACTGAGGCACAGGTCCTCGAAAGATTCTCATAAACTCTATATTCCCCGTACAAAATCCCCAGAGGTGGTATCTTTATGCCAATGGACATCACTGAATTAAAGTCCAAGAAAATCGCGGAACTTAATTCGATTGCCAAGGACCTGAATATTCCTGGCCACAGCGACCTTCGCAAACAGGAGCTTATTTTCAAGATTTTGGAGGCGCAGACCGAGAAAGACGGGCTGAGCTTTAGCAAAGGTGTTCTGGAGGTCTTGCCAGACGGTTATGGATTCCTGCGTTCAGTCGGATACAATTATCTCCCCTCGCCTGATGATATCTATGTCTCGCCTTCGCAAATCAAGAAGTTTGGTCTGAGAACAGGTGACACCGTCAGCGGTCAGGTTCGACCTCCAAAGGAAGGTGAGCGTTTCTTTGCGCTTCTTCGTGTCGAAGCGGTCAACGATGAGCATCCAGACGATATCCGGGAACGAGTCCTTTTCGAGAACCTCACGCCGATGTATCCGTCCCAGCGCATCAAACTGGAGACTGCTCCGGGCGAGTACTCGATGCGAATTCTGGATTTGCTTTCACCCATTGGCAAAGGCCAGCGTGGAATGATCGTATCCCCGCCAAAGGCAGGCAAAACCATTCTCTTACAGAAAATCGCGAACAGCATTACGCGAAACCACCCGGAAATCAAGCTCATTGTCCTCCTCATAGACGAGCGGCCGGAAGAAGTAACGGATATGGAGCGCACCGTGAGTGCGGAGGTTGTGAGTTCTACGTTTGACGAACCGCCGGAACGGCACGTGCAGGTGGCGGACATGGTTCTGGAAAAGGCCAAAAGGCTTGTTGAGGCGAAAAAAGATGTTGTTATTCTTTTGGATAGCATCACTCGGCTTGCGCGTGCCCATAATACCGTCGTTCCTCACAGTGGCAAGATTCTCTCCGGTGGTGTGGATGCGAATGCCCTGCACCGGCCAAAGCGCTTCTTTGGGGCTGCGAGAAATATCGAAGAAGGAGGGAGCTTCACTGTCATTGCAACTGCCCTTGTCGAGACCGGGAGCCGCATGGACGAAGTGATTTTTGAAGAATTCAAGGGGACCGGCAACAGCGAAGTAATCCTGGACCGCAAACTCAGCGACAAGCGCATTTTTCCTGCCATCGATGTGAACAGGTCTGGAACCCGAAAAGAAGAAATCCTCATGGAGGAGGAAGAGCTGAACCGCGTATGGATTCTCCGAAAACTCGTCAGCGACATGACCCCCGTGGATGCAATGGAATTCTTGCTTGAAAAGATGAGGGGGACAAAATCGAATAAGGAGTTCCTCAAATCAATGAACAGCTAGATACGTTTTTCCCTCCTCATGTTCTCGCCTCAAACCTCTATATTCTCAGTCTGAAATCGTATGAATGAAGCAGTTATCGTCAGTTCCTGCAGGACGCCCATCGGTTCCTTCATGGGTGGCCTGAGTTCGCTGCAAGCGCCGCAACTTGGCGCAATTGCTGTCGAAGAAGCCGTCCGAAGAGCCGGATTGAAAAAAACAGATATTCAGGAAGTAATCATGGGGAATGTGTTGACCGCTGGTGAAGGCCAGGCGCCCGCACGACAGGCAGCATTGTTCGCCGGGCTTCCTGAGTCCGTGGAATGCATGACAATCAACAAAGTTTGCGGCTCCGGCCTGAAGGCCGTCATGCTCGCCAGCCAGGCAATACAACTTGGAGATGCTGAAATCGTTGTTGCGGGCGGAATGGAAAGCATGTCCAACGCTCCGTACTTGCTCGAAAAAGGACGTACTGGATTTAAGATGGGGAATGCAGAAGTTGTGGATTCGATGATCAAGGATGGGCTGTGGGATGTCTACAACAAGTTTCACATGGGCAAAGCGGCTGAATTGTGTGCGAAAGAATGCAGTGTTCCCCGGGACGCACAGGATGAGTTCGCAATTCTCAGCTATAAGCGCGCCCAATCCGCGTGGAACGAAGGACGATTCAAGGACGAGGTAGTGCCTGTGATAATAAAAAGCAAGAAGGGCGATGAGGTTGTTGCCCAAGACGAAGAGCCCTTCAAAACAGACTTTGCCAAGATTCCGAAACTCAAACCGGCATTTCAGGACGATGGGAGTGTCACGGCTGCAAACGCGTCAAAGATCAACGACGGTGCAGCAGCTCTTGTCATCATGTCGGCGGAACGAGCCAAGCAACAATCCATAAAGCCAATAGCAAGGGTTGTCGGTTATGCTTCTGCAGCGAAGAAGCCCGAGTGGTTCACCACTGCTCCAGCGGACGTGATTCCAAAAGTTCTCAGCAGGGCGAAACTTACAAAGGAAGACATTGATCTGTTCGAAATCAACGAAGCTTTTGCAGTTGTCGCTCTGGCGGTGAATAAGATGCTTGGTTTGGACATTGAAAAAGTCAAT
>CAYNRS010000133.1:0-5783 GCA_964399565.1 uncultured Ignavibacteriaceae bacterium | reverse complement strand
CGCGTTTTTACATTGCCGGAAAAACTGAAGATGCAGTGTCCGGCAATTATACCTTTCTCGTGAACCCGACCGGCTTTTCAATAACTCTGGGTTTCCAGTACCGCTAGCCTCTCCGGACTTCCGAAATCTAACGCCGTTGTGCAGGGATTTCGGAAGTCCGCCTCTGTAATCCTCGTAGTTTCTCTTTTTTGTTGAAGAATCGGGCAAAGTCTGCGTACATTGATGCCGCTTGTTTTCAACGCCGTAGGACGACATGTCCCAAAGGGATGACTTCGCCAAATGTCGACCTACAATTATTCGAATGAAAACCATCCTCTGCATCTTTGGCACGCGCCCGGACACGATCAAAATGGCGCCGGTGATTCATGAACTCAGGAAGCATCGTCCTGAATTCAAGACAATCACCGTGGCTACGGCGCAGCACAGACATATGCTCGACCAGGTTCTCGAGGTTTTTCGCATCAAACCCGATTACGACCTGAACATTATGCAGGCAGGTCAGACGCTGGCTCAAATCACCTCGCGCACGGTTGAGAAACTCGACAACCTCATTGCACGAACAAAACCCGACCTCATTCTTGTTCAAGGAGATACCTCGACAACATTCTTAGGAGGCCTTGCCGCCTTTTACAACAAAGTCCCTGTCGGCCATATTGAGGCTGGCTTGCGCACTCTCGACAAATACAATCCTTTTCCGGAGGAAATAAACCGTCGGCTCACAGGACATATCGCAGATCTCCATTTTGCACCAACCCAAACGGCAAGAAAAGCGCTTCTTGCAGAAGGAATTGACCAAGAAGCGATTTTTGTCACCGGGAATACGGTCATCGATGCGCTCCTGGCAACGGTTAAGGGCAATCATCAGTTCGACTCGCTGGTGTTGGCAAGAATCGCTCGTGATGCGACTCGCGGGAGACGATTAGTACTCATTACGTCGCATCGCAGGGAAAACTGGGGCAAGCCGATGTTGGGCGCTTGCAAGGCTATCAAAAGACTTGCCGTTGAAAACCGCGACGTGAACTTCGTTTTCCCGGTTCATAAGAATCTTCTTGTTCGAAAGGTTGTTCATCGTACGCTTTCGGGAATAGCCAATATCCATCTCATTGAACCGCTCGACTATGAAGATTTTGTTCAATTGATGAATGCGAGCTCGTTTGTTCTCACTGATTCCGGGGGAATTCAGGAGGAAGCGCCATCTTTAGGAAAACCAGTCCTCGTCATGCGTCGAGTAACGGAGCGCCCGGAAGCGATAAAGGGAGGAACTGTAAAGCTCGTAGGGCTTCACGAAGAAAAGATTTACAAAGAATGCAAAAAATTACTTACCGACCATCGCGCGTACCAAATGATGGCTCGGAGTGTCAATCCTTACGGCGACGGGAAAGCAGCGTGGCGCACAATACAGGCAATTCGTTGGTACTTTGGGTATCAAAAGAGAAAACCTCCTGAATTCAAACCTCGAAGGAGAACTTGAGTAGCAGGTTCGGACCGTCGTGAATCATTTCTTTCGCAGGATATCATTTTCTATAAGTCTTGCTGCATTAACCACTGTTTCTGTGCTTCTGCAGGATAATCTGCACGCGCAAGATGAAATGTATCCCTGCCTTGATGAACAGCCAAGGCATCACCTTGGCGCCGACGTCAGCTTTAACACAAGGGACGTTTTCGTCGGCATTGTTTTTCACTATGCGAACCCGTTCGGCGAAGGTTATTCGATTCTCGGAACATTTTCGTTCCGGCCGTACGGGAAAAAAATGCTCGTTGAGGATTCTCCCGGCATTTATCTTTACCTCCGCGAGGAACGTTTTTCAATGCTTCTTGGCATCGAGCGGCAGGTATACCTGACGCCACCCTTCAGCCTCTTCCTTTCGCTTTCGGGCGGATTGAGCGTTCCGCATTATCGCGGCACAGAACGTGGAAAGGCAGAGGGTATGCTCCCCGTCGTTAGCATGGGTTTCCAGTGGTCATTTCCTTGCGGGAAATATTTTGCCGGGGATCAAGTCGCTGTGAGATTGGGAGGGCAATACCTTGACGTTTCTGAGGATCAATTTCGCGCTTACGCGTCCGTTTTGTTCAGCCTATGAGAATCGATTTTGTCAAATCATTTGCGGGCGTACTTGTGGGCTTCTGTACTTTCGCTGTGCTGAATCCTGGTTGCGACCTCGCCGACGAAGACTGCAACAAGGGCTACAGACCGTATGATTGCGTGACAACATCGCCGGACAATGGCGTCGTGCGCGTGGAGGTGGTCATCGACGCGGGCAATTCATCCGTGCCCATCGTCCTGTACAGAGGAACGGTTGAGCAAAATCAGGTTGTCGTTATAGATACCCTGAAGTCTGTTTCGAAGGAATACTCTTTGCCAAACGGTGATTATTCTGTCCGCGCACAGTACCGGACCATTGTTAACGGGAACCCTTCGACGGTGTATTCTGTTGACGGAGGGAATCTTACGTTTAGCACGACCGAATATTGTGACGGCAATTGTTACAGCTCCGGCACGTTAGTTCTTGATGCAAAATACCCTTGAGTTTCGAAAAAGCATTTCTCACATCTTAGAAAGGAGTGAAGCCATGGTAAAATTCAAGGTCATATTGATGGTCATGTTGGTCCTGTGTGTGGGGTTTGTTCCTGCACGGGGACAAGAAATGGCCATGCCGGCAGGGATCAAAGGTTCCTTCCTGAAGCAGTCCAAGTTTGTCGAGGGGCAAATGCTTTCTCTGCTCGAGGCAATTCCACAGAAGAAGATGAACTGGAGGCCGGCAAAGGGCGTGCGCTCGATGGCCGAGTCGTTCATGCATGCAGCACTCGGAAATTACATTTCGAGCTCAAAGATTACAGGAACGATGGCCGAAGGTGTTGACCCGAGCAAGTTAGAGAAGTCTGAGACGAACAAGAAGAAGATTGCCGAAGCCGTCAAAAAGTCATTCGAGGTTGTTAACCAGGCCGTCACGAATTGTCCGGAATCGGATTTCGACACGAAGGTTGATTTCTTCGGAATGGACATGAACAAGCTGGATATGATCATGCTTGGAGCCACACACCAACATGAACTACTGGGCCAGCAGATTGCATACGCGCGGACGAACGGTGTTGTGCCGCCGTGGACAGAGGAGAGGATGAAGAAAATGAAGGAGCAGCAGAAGAAGGGGAGCTAACGCACGCCAGGATTGACAAACGAAAGCCCGTCATGTAACGGGCTTTTTTGGTGCGATTTTTCGGCTCATTAGCCTACCGCGGCAGCAATAGCTTCTTCGTCTCCACAAACTCGTCGGCTTTTTTTGTCATTCCCGCGGATTTTAAGCGGGAATCTAGATCACGGCTTTGTTCTGGACTCCCCGCCTGCCTCAATGTACTATTAGGCGGGCAGGCGTCTTACAATCCGACGGAGTGACAAGATGGTTTAAGCTATGGTCGCTTATCGTTTTTTTTTTACTTCGTTAAATGCTCCGACTAGCGAAGTAATAGCAGCTTCTTCGTCTCCACGAAATCTCCCGCGCGCAGTCTGTACAAGTACACGCCGCTCGGGAATCCCGCAGCATCCCATCGCGTGCTGTAAGAGCCGGCTGAAAGTTCCTCGGAAACCAGTGTTGCAACTTGCCGCCCCAAAAGATCGAAGATTGTCAAAGTGACATGACTCTTGCGAGGCAGAGAGAATTGTATCTCGGTGTTTGGATTAAAGGGATTTGGAAAGTTCTGTCGAAGAGTGAGCGAAGCCGGAATTTTGACATTGATTGGCTGAGGAACTTTCGCGAGAACGGAATCTGCAACTCGAGCTGCGTAAACCTGTTGAAAGCCCGTACGGTTATCATTCCAACACACCAAGACATTTTTTTGAAGGGCGGAAATGCCAATATATGATCCTATGTAGTTGCTGACAACCATATGTCGTGTTGCTTGCGGCAGGAAAGCAGCGTCGCTTATTCTCGTGTCTTTGAAAGTGATGCCTCCGTTGGTCGAAGCAGAAATATAAACCTCGGCGGAGTCGTTCCCTGCGAATCTCCGGCTGTCAAAATAAACTACGTAAAGATATCCCGTTGCAGGGTCCACACTAGTCCACGCATGCCATTGGTCGTTTGTTGTGTCTTGATTCACCTGAATACGGCTACTCCACGAAACTCCGCGGTCGGTGGATCGGATCAAAAAAACATCGGGCCTTACGGGATTCCTTTCAGCATACACCAGATAGATCCATCCTTTCCTAGGGCCGGATCCGCGATCGATGGCCATCGAGGGTAAGCTCCAAGCGCGTATGTTGTTGACCCCTTTCGTAAGCGTTCCAATATTGTCCATTGTTCCAATGCTCTGCGCTGTTGTCCATGAAGCACCTCCATTACTCGATTTGGCGAATCCGAGTTGAATGGGGCCTGGAGTCAAGATACCACCGGTATTAAATCCCCCCCACGCTGCGTAAAGCTCACTGTCGGCGCTCACAGCCAAATTGGCACCAAATGCAAAAAGATTGCCAGTTATTGTTCCGCTAATCGCAATTGGTGTGGAGAGAGTTTGTCCTCGATTAGTGGATCGAACAAACCTCAACGGCCGTGGTGTGCTGAGATACTGGGGTGTGTACGCAATATAAATGTAGTTCCGGTATGGACTGCCAGGATTGATGTCGATGGCCATGTGGGGCTTATCAGCATCATCGCCATTTGTCATTGTTGTTTGGGACCATGTCAGACTAGTGTCTTGCGACCGTGAGACAAAAGCCTCTCGAAAAGGCGGGTTCCCATAAAAACCACCGGCAAAGAAGAATCCATCCGCGTCAATGCCGACGGCTGGATCGACCATTGCAGTATTCCCGGGATCAAGGTGAGACGGTAATGTGTCACGTCCTGACCAACTCAAGCCGCCGTTCGTCGTGTAACTCCAACCCATTCGATTTCTCGACACCGCCGTGTCAATGGAATTCCAGAGAACCAACGCGATGTTGCTATTTGACGGATGAGAATCAATGCATACTTCAAATTGCTGGACCGCCGGATTGGGTCGGATTCGAATGTTTGGAGAAACGACCTGCGAAAAGATATTCTCACAAAAAGAAATCATCGACAACAAAAGCACGACAAGAAATTGTTTCATGACGTTTATCCTTTCCGATTACAAGTTATCGCAAAAGTAGCAGCTTCCTCGTTTTTACAAATTCACCGGCTTGGAGTCTGTAAAGTAAACCCCGCTTGGAAATCCCGCCGCATCCCAGCGCGTAGTGTAGAAACCGGAAGACAGCTCCTCGGAAACCAGCGTAGCGATTTCCCGGCCTAACAAATCGAAGATTGTTAACGCCACGTGGTTTCTTTGAGGCAGAGAGCTAGAATGGTCCGGTTTTGAACCTAAACCGATAAGGGGCTGTCAGCGTATCCCCTGCCATCGACCGAAGTTTTGTTGAGATGACGACGCTGTACGTCGTATTGGCAGCAAATGGCCCTGGTATATAGAAATATTCCGAATTGCTATAGTTGAACAACACACCTCCACTATGGGTTGGAGTAATACTGACCGAAGACGAGGCTGTAGTTTGGTCGATCGAGGAGTTTGTATAGACATCCACGTTGTTTCCAGGATTCATGAAGCTGCCGTCTGACGGATATGTAGAACTCACGCGGAAAGCTCCAGTTGACACTCTCAAGACGAAAGACTCCTGGAGAGGGGTTCCGTCAGCTGCTTTCAGAGATGTTCCCACACTGATGGTGTATGTTTGATTCGCCCTAAAACCTAAAGGAGGGTAGAAATAAAAGTAATTTGTTCCATAACTGTATTGCAATGAACCTCCTGGTAGGGTCGGTGAA
>CAYNRS010000132.1:0-5785 GCA_964399565.1 uncultured Ignavibacteriaceae bacterium | reverse complement strand
GACACTTTGATCTCTTAAGAGAGGCCGATGATTGGCGGAAAGCATCAGAGCGGCACTGCCAAGAATTCGGCCGTTTTCATTTCGTATGATGCTCCATATCCCGTATGTTTTTTCCGACTTTCCACCGGTGAACGGCTCGGTGACGTGTACCACTTCCTCCTCTCCTTCAAAAGCCTTTGTCAGAATTTCACGTTGTTCGAACGTTGTCATGCCGACGGCGAAGCGACTTAATTCCTTACCAGCTTCGTCATACAACACTATCGCTGAGTTGTATCCTTCGCGACTCATGAGGGTTTGTGCCCATAAGGAAAAGGCAAATGAGCTTTTTCGATCGGCCAACGGTTCAAGCGACACCAGAGGAAACTGATTCCACACCGTTCTCAAACCTTCGACGAGAACATACGAAAGCCAGCTATCCACGGGACGCAAGAGGTTTTCTGCATACAGCTCTACCTGCTGACGCTCTTTGTCATGAAGCTTATTGTCAAGCATCGGAGCGGATAAAACAAACGATGCCATAAGGAGAATTGGCATGGTCTTCCAGAACCATGCGACTGAGAAATCATCAGACGATGAAAGGGATTTGTCAACCCATTCGTGCGTGACGAGACCAACGGCAAACACGGCTAATGGAAAATAAATCGGAAAGAGCTTAGATGCATCGATCCATGCAAAAAGAACAAGGGCAAACACAAACAGGACAGAAGCAATGGCCCACCATGGTGCTTTCTTCAGAAACTCTTCCGCAAACACTTTGCTGACAAACCTCAGGACTATAAGAATCTCCACGACAAGTGAAATCGTCAACAGGAGCATGCAGACATGCATAACGGCAACGGGTAGCTGCGGTAGGATGAGGGAGGGGTCATGATACTGCAATGTCGAATCGAACACAAATGTCCGAAAAGCTTCCGAAAAGCCTCGAACACTCCAGAGGACAAACATCATAACAGCAAGAACCAGTGCAACCGCAAGCACTTTTTTCCCTGCACTGTCCACAGGGGGTAACTTCCACTTTTCCTTCATCAAAAAAAACCAAAGGGTTGTCAGGGAGAAACACAATGTGAAAGAAGTAAGGGCCAATTCGCCGATGGATGACGTCAAATCAAAGTGGAACGGTGACGCATACAACGTAGCATCATACATGCTGCCCCCGATCACCATCCCGGGGAAATCCAGAAACCGCCATACCAGCCGCAAACCCCATGGAAGAACCGAGAGCAGACCTAATCGAAACCACAAAGTGCCATATCGCCGACCAACACTCCAAAAGAAGATCGTAAGGAAAACCGATCCAAACGCGAGAGAAAGGTTGACCCACACCATCCAGCGAAGGTCTATTCTTTGCTCTGACGAGCTCAGTGTCTCGGGGAGGTAAAACACGTAACCGATTGTCCTGCCGTCGAGTCCTTTGAGGTGAACGAAGCGAGTTTCCTCACGAATGAGAATATGTGAGGTCTTGTTCAGCGCGAGCCAAACGTCAGTTCCCAGCTCCGACGAGAGCTCTTCTGCAAAACTCACGCGATTCACAAACCTGTTGGAAATGGGATACTGAAGTTCCAATGGCCTGCTTGCAATGATATAGAAATCCTTCGAAGCTGAAGCAATGCCAACGGAGAGGAATGTGTGAAGGCCACTCTGCAGAATGACAGCAAAAGAATCTCTGCCGTTCTGCGGCACGAAACTCTCATAACTTGAGGTAATGCTTCGGCCAACCCACGCAACGATGGAACCTTGCGGGTCGACAATGTCAATCGTAGATTCCTCATCCGGCAGCCGATGTTTCAACCGGTCAAATGCCCGTGACATCCTGAGCTCCCCACGCGAGCGGAGGTGATCCAAAACAGACGACTCTCGCGCAACGCTGGCAGCAAGTCCAAGCAACCCGCGCACTTTTTCTTCAAAAGCCTTCGTTACTTCGCTTTCAATCTTGTTCGAGTACTCATCTCGATGCATCGGCCAGTTTGTTTTAACCGCCTTTTTGTCGATGAGACCCACGCCAAAAAAAACTGCAGCCGCGACCACACAAATGAAAAAGCCCCAAAGAACGGGGCGCGGAACTTCTTGTCGAGTTATTGCCATGAGTAGTGCTGACGGCGGGTCAATAAACGTTGAATTGAGAGATCACCCACTTGGAATCGTGCTGCGCCAATGAGACGTAAATCTGGACGGATTCCCGGTTTCCTTTTGAGACATAGGTCAATCGACCTGTTGCGTAGGGATTCTCTCCTTTTTCTTGAAGCCTGGTAAATGCAAAAGTGACTGGTTTGAGTCTCTCAAAATAGCTCTGGAGCACGGCCGCGGTTTGATTCGCTGAAAAGTAGCTGTCCTGCTGCCCGCTAATGCTGAGATGAACCTGCGGACCTAAGTAACTAGCAAATAAACGTAAGGCGGAAGATGTTATCCCTCTTTCAACGCTGCCAAAAATTGTTGAAATGTCTGTGCGTTGGCCAGGGGGAAAAGGTTTCTGTCGCTCCATCAGTGAATTGACCTGGCCAAACAAGTTGGCGTTCAACAGAACCAGCACAGCGACCGCAAGCGTCTTCATGTTGGCTGCAAATTATTGGAAAAGCGGCTGAAAATCAATAAATACAAAAGCGACACTGTCTCTGCACGACATCTCCCACCACGCGTCGTTGACAATGCCGCCTTTGTTGAAACAATCAATGGCTACTGCAACACTCTCTCCGGTCGCGTGAGCGGACCCCGGCCTTTCTTCTTTGAATTATCTCTCTTCAGTTCAGGATTCCCCTGAGCTGTCTGGTATGCCCAATCAAACACCACGCGTGCGTTTGTTACTTCTTTCACTCGTATTTTCGCGTAGTGGTCGTCTTCTGTCCATACGACATATGTGTGCCCGACTATTGCCTCCGCTGATTTTGAAGGCGCCCAACCTGAAACGGGAGCGACAGAGATTTCATCCAGGTCTTTCGTGTATCCCATGTCCTGAATATCTGTGTCATTCCATACATCGAGATAATGTCGTCCGGAAAAATTCTCAAAAAAGACGTCCGTGAACGAATCATTGTAGGGACCGACGGAATACGTCGAAAAATCGTAACCGGCAACGGATGGTGAGGTCTGAAAATCGTACAAGAGAACGGCGTAGCCTTCAGGTCTTGGAGTGTCATAAATGACGTCTTTCGTCAAGGCGCTTTCGTTGCCCTCAAAGTCATAAGCGGAAAGCGCATAGTAGTACGTCACGCCATTGTTAGCGCTGTTGTCGATAAAAGTAATATCCGATGTGCTTCCGCGCAGGGTGTATGGACCCTCATATCGGCTTGAGCGCCAGACGTTATAGCCTTCAACATCCGCCTCAGTGTTCTCCAACCACTGGATCTCAATTGCGTCGTCGAGAGAGACTGTACGAACACCGCGAGGAGCTGCCGGAGGAGTTCTATCCACTTCTACAGGCTCACACCCGATGATGAGACATGCGCCTAAGACCACGAGAATGGTTTTCATAATTCCCTCCATTATCTCAGGTGTCAACTTCAAGAGGCGTGCCACTAAACAGGAGCTATTTGGCGTGTTTCATTCAAGCAACAAAACACTGGTGTCCATTGATGAGGTCTTTCGTTCAGAAAAGTGAACGAAAGATACAACTACAATGCGCGGAATTTTCCGTTGTTGAGTACCCCGATCGCCTTCCCTTTGAGTCGGCGAGCATGGAATGGAGAGTTTTTTGATTTCGACTTGAAGGCTTCGATGTTCACTTGCCATTCCTGAATCGGGTCAAAAATGGTCAGGTTTGCCCCTTCCCCAGCCTGGACTTTGATCAGCGGCAATGAGAGAATCCTTCGCGGATTCGTCGAGAATTTCTCAACAAGTTGATACAGCGAGAGCGTTTTCGTTTCAACAAGCTCCGTCAGTGCGAGCCCCAACGCTGTTTCCAGGCCAACGATTCCAAATGGTGCGGCCGCGTATTCAACCTCTTTTTCGTCTATCGTGTGCGGTGCATGGTCTGTTGCGATGACTTCTATTGTCCCATCACGAAGCCCCTCTTTCATGGCCATGATGTCATCCACCGTGCGAAGGGGTGGGTTCATCTTCGTGTTTGTATCAAAACCCGAGACTGCTTCGTCGGTGAGAGTGAAATGATGTGGCGTTACTTCGCATGTCACCCGCTGGCCCTCTTTTTTCGCAGCACGAATAGATTCCAACGTTTCACTCGTGCTTACATGTGCTACATGATAACGAGCATGTGGGACGTAGCGGAGGAGCGAAAGATCTCGTTGAACCATGATCTCCTCCGCGACTCGAGGAATCCCCGGCAAGCCAAGTCGAGTTGCCACAAAACCCTCATTCATAACTCCCTTCCGCGTCATCGTTCGTTCCTCGGCATGCTGGATGATGAGGCTTCCATACATGGATGAATACTCAAACGCACGGCGCATGATCTCCGAGCTTGAAATCGGGCTGCCGTCGTCGCTGAACGCGACAGCTCCGGCTTCTACAAGCTCGGCAATGGGGGCTAACTCTTCACCTTTCCTTCCCTTGGTTGCAGCTGCTATGGGATAGACATCGACAACTCCATCACACACGCGCTTCCCTTTTTCAATGATGTACCGAACAACCGATTCGTCGTCGATTGCCGGGTTTGTGTTAGGCATGCAACACACCGCAGTGAAACCACCAGCAGCTGCGGAAGCACAACCGGTTTCGATGGTCTCTTTGTGTTCAAAGCCCGGCTCCCGGAGATGCACGTGCATATCGATGAATCCCGGAGCAACAACCTTTCCATTCAAGTCGATAACATCGATCGATTTTTCCGTGGAAACTCCTCTGGCGATTTTCTCAATCTGACCATCGATGACCAGTATATCGACAACTTCATCTTTTCCCGAAATAGGATCGATTAACCTTCCGTTCTTAAGATGGAGTTTCATGTTTTTCTTCTTCAGTTTGACGTGCCGAGGAGATAGAGAACAGCCATCCTAATCGCCACGCCGTTCGCCACCTGTTGGAGAATCACCGAATGTTCACTGTCTGCCAAATCTGCTGAGAGTTCAACATCGCGGTTGATCGGGCCCGGGTGCATAATCGAAATTGGTTTTGGAGCCTTTGAAACCTTCTCCCTTGTTACGCCGAAATAGCGGTGATACTCGCGCAATGACGGGAAAAAGCCGCCTTCCTGGCGCTCAAGTTGAATCCTCAGAACATTGATCGCGTCGATGCTCTGAACGACATCGTCCAAACGATGGTGCACTTTCACTCCAAGCTTTTCGATTTCTCTTGGAATGAGCGTTGCCGGGCCGCAGACCGAGACTTGAGCTCCCATGGTGGTAAGTCCGTAAATGTTTGATCTGGCGACCCGACTGTGCAAGATATCTCCGACGATGCAGACTTTAAGATTCTCGAGTTTGCCGTATTTTTCGCGCAGCGTGAACATGTCCAGGAGCGCCTGTGTCGGGTGTTCATGGCCTCCGTCACCCGCGTTAATCACATTTGCATTGACGACGCGACTGAGAAAATGAGCCGCTCCGGCAGCCGAATGTCTTATGACGACCATGTCGATCTTCATCGCCTCAATATTCCGGGCTGTATCCTTCAGCGTTTCACCTTTGGAGACGCTGCTGCCGACAGTGGAAAAGGTCACAACATCTGCGGAGAGTCGTCGTTCGGCGAGCTCGAAGGAGATTCTCGTTCGCGTCGAGGACTCGAAGAACAGGTTGACAATCGTTTTTCCCTGGAGAGGCGGGACTTTTTTGATCGGACGTTCAAGAACCTCTTTAAACGACACTGCGGTGTCAAGGATCAGGGTTATGTCTTCCTTCGACATTCC
>CAYNRS010000131.1:0-5793 GCA_964399565.1 uncultured Ignavibacteriaceae bacterium | reverse complement strand
GGACACACAAAACGTGAAACGGCGGGACTTCGTTCCGATGAACAACATCGGAACTCAGCTTGAACCCCACCGGTTACCCCATCCCGCAAACGCCTGTGGGCACGGAGGGACTTGAACCCCCACGGGTTTCCCCACTAGCTCCTAAGGCTAGCGCGTCTGCCAATTTCGCCACCTACCCAGTTTATGGTTATTCATTGGCCGGCGGGCAGGTCTGCCAATTTCAGCACCGCGGCGCAGGATGACGAGCGCGTCTGCCAATTTCGCCATCTACCCAATTACAAATACAATCTTCAAACAAGCCTTGCAGCGGCGAGACAGAAAACCGTACTGTCGGCGCCAAAAATCAGCAAAATCCACTGTGTTGAATATACTAAGGGGTTGGCCGAAATGCAAAAAAACAGCCGAAACCAGCGCGAGAATTGCTACTTACCGCCGCGCTGGAGCTCGTTGAGCTTCTGAAGATAGGTGACCGCCTCATCGCGCTGAGTATCGATTTCTAGCGCCCTGTTAAAATAATCGCGCGCGCGCGGGTAGTTCTTGATGTTTTGGTAGGCTAATCCAAGTTGAATGTTCGTTTCATAATTCCTCGGGCTGATTGCGAGCGCATGTTCAAATGCTTGAATGGACCTGGCGTAGTCACTGTCCCCGAGGTATGCAATGCCGATATTGTAGTTTGTCTCCCAGTAGTCGTTGCCGGCTTGAATTGCGAGCGTTAACACGTCCACGCACGATTTGAAGATTCCCTGCCTGCGGTACAAATTATAACATTCTCTGTACGCGCTCAAATATAAAGTATCAACCTGAAACGCTCTTGTAAAGGAGTTGATGGCGCGAATTGGGTCGTTCACCCGCACAAAATATCGACCCAGGGAATACAACGGGTAACCGAAATTCGGTGCGATTATCCTTGCCTGTTCGAACCTGTCTTTAGCACCCTGGTCATCCTTTTTCCCTGCTGCCTCCTCAGCATCTGCAACAAGCCTCAAAACTTCCGCAGGCGCACGCCCCAGCCTGATTTCTATCAAAACTCTCATGAAATCAAAGCGAGCCGAAATTTCTGACTCATAGCAAGTTCGAAAAACCTTGAAAATTTCATCGCGAGCAGGATTGTAGTTGCCGTAAAAGCAGTGATTGACTGCCTTCAGGATCGAATAAAATGGCAGAGAGAAAGCCGCGGTATCTTTCCGAACTGTCGGGAGAAACTCAATCGGCAGCATCGGTAGCTTGGTTTGGAATCGCTCATTACAGATCCGCATGAACGTCTCAAATGATTCCGTGAGATTAAACTTTGTTAACCTCGCCTGCTGGTCGGCAGGGAGTCTGTACCTGAGACTCACCAGTCCGGTATCTGCAAAGTCAATTGAAGAAAGAGCCCAGCCGATTGCTTCAACCATGTAAACGAACAAATAGCCGTTCTTTCCTGTTGAAGAACCCTCAAGAATCCACCTGATATTCTTGTCATCGAGCGCCCTCTGGAGCGAATCTTTGGCCGTGGTGGCTGCAAAAACAAGGTCGCGTGCTTTTGTCAGGATTGGCGAAACAGTCGCATCGAGGGAGGTAATGTTGAAAGCGGGCCTTGGCAGCGAGTCTATCACAAACTGAAATACCGGCTTAAGTCGGTCAACGCCCGAAATCTTCTCCTTGAGGTCTGTCTCGGGGTTCCCCATTATTGACTAGGAGTCCGCATCATTGACTCCAAGAAACGCATCATAAGCCCTCGTTCGCTTGTCTCTGGCATCACTGAATTGAGGAAAAATCTGCAACGAAGTGTTTTCAAGAATCCTTTCGAAAGTCCCGGCTGCCTCTCGATACTGTCTTCCTCCGAACAGACGATCTCCCTGATTCGTGAGATCAGTTACAAGGGAATAACCTGGCCAGTATTCCTGAGGCACCTTGAATTCCCCCTGGCTCATCGCATCTCCAACCTGGGCTTGAATGAGAAATAATTGGTGGAGCTTAATCGTTTTTGGAAATCCGATCAGGATCGAAGTGGCCGTTCCCTCAGTCAGTACATCACTTTTCCAGGCGATCTGGAACTTCTGCTCATTCTGATAGACTGTCAGCTTCGAAATGTCATCCTTCACCGCATCAGCATCGATCTTCCAATCGCCGGCCGGTTTGCACAGGAAGTAGAAATATTGGCCTGCATTGATGTTGTCGCTCGAAAGAGGTAATTGTCTGTTTTGATTTGAGAGCAGGATCTCGAGATTCCGGGGCCCCGAAAGCCCCAAAAAGCCGGATTTCTCCTTGATTTTCATCTGAACAGACGGTACTTGCTGCTGCCCCTGAGCCGCGAAGCAAAGGAAAAGGACAAAACTTAAAGTAGATCCGACGATTTTCTTCATTCTGGAATTTCCTTGTAGGCAATTGTGAGCACGTGAGAGCTGCGTCACAGAGGAACCTGCAAAATATAGAAAATGTGTTGACGAGAGTCAACCGCTCACCTTGACATTCACTCGAAAAATAACGAAAATGCAGGCCCGGGTCGGGAGGCAAAAACGCATACGAACCATTCAGTCACGCCCCCTTCGTTATTCGTAAATCTTTGAAGCTCTGAGCATAGACCTTCCACCTGAGCGGCGTGATCCAGTCCACACTTCCATTTCGGATTGACACGCGGCAACAACTTGTTCACTAAGACTCGTAAAACAGCTCAACGATCTTTATCTCTTAAGGAGCTTGCCATGATTCGACGCACTCTTTTTTCGACGATCCTGGGGGGGACCATTGCCAGTCTTGCCCTCTCACAACAGAGCCTCTACATTGAGAAACTGAATTCCGTCGAATCGTTCCCGAAAGCCCCAATCCTCAGAGGGGCTGTCTCCGGATCCAATCTGATAGCAGTTGCTTCGTTTGACAAGATCGTCAAGGTTTATGACGGAATCACACTGGCAGAGCGGCTTTCGATAACCGGAATCACAAACCGGGTCGGTTCATTGTCGTTCACAGAATCGGGCCAATACCTGGTAACATCAACGTCCGACGGCAATGTCTCTCAATGGAATACAAAATCTGGAGCTCTGGAGAAATCATTCACAGGATTTACGAATGTCATAAGTCTCTCTTCACTGAACGAGAACCTTTTCTTTACGCTGGGCGTGGATAAGACTGTCAAAGTGTTTGATGCCTCGTCGGGAAAGACGCTGGGCTCAGTTTCTTCTAAAGAGGAATTGACCGCGTTGTCAGTCCATCCCCAAGGCCGCGTTTTTGCGGTCGCGGCTGTGTCAGGGGAAATACGGATCTTTAACATTGCCCAACTTGTCATGACCAATGTGTTGGCAGACGCCAAAGAAAAAATCACGATACTGACTTTCAGTAGAGACGGGAAGTACTTAGCCGCCGGATCTGCCAGCGGAAACATCTTTTTGTGGGACGCGGTCGGCTTGGCTTTCAAAGGGAAACTTTCCGGCCAGAAACAAGGGATTTCCACACTCGCTTTTGATCCGAAGAGCCGCTGGATTGTTTCGGCATCGTATGACAGCACTCTCAAGTTCTACGACGTGGCCAAGCACATTGTTCTCCACTCCATTCCCGACACAGATGCCTATTACACTGTGGCGGCCTTTATTGGCGGGGAAACACTTTGCGCCGCAAACACAAAGGGCTTTATTCGAACCTGGAGAGTCCTCGATGCGCCGCCAGATTCCCTTCCTCCAACGATCGCGATCAACCATCCTGTGATGGGGAAAGAACCGTTGAATATCTTCGCAAAGGGCCACGAGATCAAAGGGATGGTGTATGACGAAAGCGAGATCAAAGAAGTAACCATTCAGAAACTGCCTGTAACCTTGATGCCCCTTAGCGCCGCAGAGGAAGCGAGCCTTCCCAAAGGGTTCAAAGGCAAGAGGTTTGCAGCTGTTGCCAAACTTGACGCCGTCGGAATCAACGCAATTGAAGTCGCAGCCACGGACAAGGCTAACAATTCGGCGAAACAGATTGTTGCATTCAAAAGGCTTTCGAATGAAGAGGCTGTCGAGCTCACAAACCCTGCAAACAATTCCGAAACCGATAAAATCACGGTTCAAGTACAGTTCAAGTCCTGGTTTGACGTTGCATCATATTCCATCAGTGTGAATCTTGCCGACTTGTTCACCAACCAGCAGCCGCCCTATGGATTCAAGGCTGGGGACGTCATTACAGAGGAAGTACCCCTCGTGGCGGGATACAATCAGCTTCAACTGACAATCAAGAGCGCAGACGGGCAGAGGTTTACAAAGACCTTTGGTGTCACGCGGAAGACTTCGTTTGCAACTTCCTTACCCCCGAGTGGTACAATTCCGGGTTTGAGCAACAGAAAGGAGTCTACCACCATTGGCCCCCAGCGGTGGGCTGTCGTTGTAGGAATTTCAGAGTATGCCAACTCGAACATTCCAAAGCTTCAGTTTGCTGACCGGGACGCACAAGCGTTCGGAGAATTCTTGAAGACTGAAGAAGGCGGAAAAATCGAATCAGACCACATGCGTGTCCTGATTAACCAGGACGCAACTGTGGCAAATGTCCAGGATGCGTTGTACAACTTCCTGGGACAGGCTATTGACAAGGATTTCGTCGTCATCTATTTTGCAGGCCACGGAGCGCCGGAGCCCGCTAGGCCGACGAACACATATCTGCTCACGTACGACGCAAATCCAAGTCAACTGGCAACAACTGCCTTCCCGATGTTCCGCATCAAAGAAGTTATCGAGCGCTATATTAGCTCAAAGAAAATTGTCGTGTTTTCAGACGCGTGCCACAGCGGCGCCATCAGTGTGGATTTCGCCACTCGAGGACTGGGCGTAACGGAACAGAATTTGTTCAATCAGTATCTCGCCGACCTCGCAAAAGCCAAAGAGGGGACGATTGTGTTTACGGCAAGCGCCGCAGGCGAAGTTTCACAGGAGTTTCCCGACCTCGGCCATGGGGCCTTTACGTATTATCTCCTGGAAGGAATGCGCGGCAAGGCTGACCTCGACAACGATTACACTGTGACCATTAATGAGTTGATGCAATACGTCGAAGAACAAGTCAAGCGCAGAACACGGGGTGCTCAAAACCCGACCCGCAGTCAAACGTCGTATGACAAAGACCTTCCCATTTCTTACATACAACATTAGGAAAGAGAACGATATGAGAAACTTCCTCTTGGTTGTTGTTCTTGCCTGGTTTGCCCTTGCAGGTTTCCGCGCAGCTGAAGTCCCGACATCAGGTCTCCTTCTCCAGGACCAGGAAGCTGAGAATGTCGGATTCAGGTTGGCGTTTGGGGCCATGGTCGGCTCCGAAAAAGACCGGAAGTTCGTCGCGGTGACTCGCGATACGGTGTTGAACACCGGCGATGAGATTAAAATGTGTGTTGAACTCACAAAAGACTGCTATGTGTACCTTATTCATTCCGGTTCGAAGGGCGAAGTGACCCTCCTTTTCCCGTATGACCTCAAAGAGTTGAACGCGGGCATCCCCAAAAATAAGAATTTCTATTTTCCCAAAGGAAGAGCGTGGTCGAAACTCGATAAGAACGTCGGACGCGAGACGTTTTATGTCCTTGGTTCATCCGAGAGGCTTATCGAACTGGAGGCTTTGATCGCGAATTATATTTCCGCTGATGATTCAAAAAAGCCGCCGATTGCCGAACAAGTTGTTACTGAAATCCGCAATGTGAGGAAAAAATTCCGAACCTTTACGACGCTTGCCGAAAAGCCGATTACGATCGGAGGCAATGTTCGAAGCTTAGAGAAAGCAGAAGCTGCGAAGCGGCCTGATGTATCAACAATCGCCGTTCAAATTTCTGCCAATAATTTCTACAGCAAGACCTTCACC
>CAYNRS010000130.1:0-5802 GCA_964399565.1 uncultured Ignavibacteriaceae bacterium | reverse complement strand
AGCCCAAACGGGAATGAAGGGGAATGATTTGCTCGCTCCATCGACTTCATTGATTCTCTCTGTTTCAACGTCAACGAATGGCATTGCACAATGGAATGGCGCGTCATGGTCGTACATCAGTCCCAATGGACCAACCTCCAATTTGTTTATCAATGTCGCTGTTGACCCAAAGGGGGTCGTTTGGATTGCCACGGGACTGGATGGCGGAGGAAAGGGGTTTTCACGATTCGCCCCCTGGCTTCCCGAGGGACAGCAATGGAAAAACTTCTCTAACGCTCAATTCCCGGAGCTCAGGTTCGACGATTACTATAGGGTGTCGGTCGCCGGCAATTCGGTGTGGGTGAGCTCGTGGGGGCGAGGAGTTATCGAAATCGTTGACGATTCCATTCGGCGCCGGATCCATACAACTTCCACACCAAGGCTTGATAGCTCGGTTCCCAATGACAGTTTTGTCGTCGTAGGTGGCGTTGCGTTCGACGAGGCCGGCACCTCATGGTTCGCAAACCGGACCGCTGTGAGTGGCAATTATTTGGCTCAGCTTGTTAATGACACGACTTTCGTTTATTACCGAAATGGTTATAACGCTTCGGAAGGATACTTTGCGGGTCTTGTGATCGATCGTGAGGGTACGAAATGGCTGGCAAACTCTGAATCCGGCGTGAAGAAGAATCCCCGCGGCCTTTACTTCTTTAACGAACGCAAAGTTGTATCGGGCACTGAACTCACCGGCGGGTGGGGGTATTTGTCCACATCCGATGGCTTGCCCAATTCAACGGTGATGTCGCTGGCTGTTGACGCCACAGGCGACATCTGGGTCGGAACGGATCTTGGCGTTATGATCATTACCGATCCTCTCTTTCCGAGGACTCGCCGGACGAGTTCGTTCCCTTTACGTGAACAGTCCGTTCAGGCAATAGCCGTAGACGGGCTCAACAACAAATGGGTCGGAACGCGGGAGGGAGTTTTTGTTCTCAACGCCGACGGAACTCAGCTCCTGGCCCAGCATACCGTTCTCACAACGGGCGGAAAACTTGTTTCCGATGATGTACGCTCGATTGCGATCGACCAGCGAAACGGCATTGTGTATTTCGGAACGGAAAAAGGACTTTCGAGTCTGAACATTACAGCGGTGGCGGCAAAAGAGACTTTTTCCTCTCTCGACGTCGGTCCGAACCCATACCTGGTTCCTAACGAGGAACAACTCGTTATAAGGGACCTGGTTGTTAACACCACCGTGAAGATTCTCTCGACGACCGGCTCACTGATATCTCAGTTTAAAGCGCAGGGAGGTGGGAGAGCGTTTTGGGATGGAAAAGACACCAAAGGGCAGTTCGTGCCAACAGGTGTTTATTTTGTTATTGCATTTGCAGATAATGGAAACCAAATCGCCACGGGAAAAGTGGCTGTCGTAAGGAGGTGAGGAACAGGAAGCAGCGGCGAAAACAACATTGAACATGTTCGTTGTGCAAGTAATTCACGATGTGCTCTTAACATTTTTTTGAGGGAGGTAGGCCTTGGAAAACACTTACAAGGATGAAATCTTCACAAAACGCGTCAGAGCCGGCAAGCGGACGTACTTCTTTGACGTGAAATCCACAAAGTCGGAGAAGGACTTTTACATCACCATCACGGAAAGCAAGCGCGTTGGTGAAGAAGAGTACGAAAAACACAAAATCTTCCTTTACAAAGAGGATTTTGAAAAATTCAGCGATGCACTCGACGAAACTGTGGAATATGTAAAAGCGCAACTGCTCACGATCGCTGAGCCGGCGGGCGGCGTCCCTGCAGAAAAGCCCGTGCCGTAGATTTCATCTTCTTGTTTTTTTCAAGTCGCAGAAGCCCACTCTCCTTTGTGTTAGACCCGTGGGCTTCTGTCGTTTTTGTGTGAGGGTCGCCGTCCGTCCGGAGTTTCATCTTGACTCTCTGCCACGATCTTCTTATATTTTCACGGCTTTTTCCCAGAAAAAGCGCTTTTTGGTCTCAAAAGGGGGATTTGTGAGCGGTTTACGCATCAACATCTCGAAACTCTCAGAGGGTGTTCACGACCGCTCGTTGGAAATTGAGCCCGGTGATCTCGGGCTTGACGATCGCTTTAATGAAACAGTCAGGATCCAGGCGACGCTGGAAAAAAGCACCAAGCAGCTGTATCTCACCGTAGAACTTTCAACCGGGGGAAGATTCGTGTGCGACAGATGTCTGGATGAGCATCGTCGCGATGTGAAGACCAAGTATTCGATTGTCTACATGTTTGGCTCTGAAGAGTCCCTCAAGGCTGACAATCAGGAGGTCGTTTTCATCCACCCCGACACGAGTTTTGTGGAAATTGACGAAGACGTCAGGCAGTTTGCGATTCTCGCGATTCCATAGAAGATCCTCTGCCGGGATGACTGCAAGGGATTGGTCCCGCGCTGCGGCATCAACCGCAACAAGGCCGTCTGTGATCATGAGGATGCGGAGGTCGACCCGCGCTGGCAGGGCCTTCGCAAGTTTTTGGAAAACTAGGAAGATCTGTGAAATCGCGGCAGGCTGCAGCTGCGAGATTTCTGGATCTCAGCACACGTAGAGAAAGGTACCTTAGGCATGCCCAATCCGAAACGGAGACATTCAAAAGCACGGGGCCGCAAGCGCCGCACGCATTACAAGGCTTCAGCACCAGCCCTCGTTGAGTGTCCCAATTGTCACGAACAGAAATTACAGCATCGAGCCTGTCCGAATTGCGGCTTCTACAACGGCCGATCGATCATCATCCCGAAAGAATCCTGATCTCCGTGCAGCTCTGCACGGCGGATTGTTCTCCCTTGAATGAACTCTGAGCGTAAACTGAGAATCGTTGTCGATGCTATGGGAGGAGACTTTGCTCCCGCCAATGAGATCAGCGGGGCTCTAAGGGCACTTCGGGAGACAAACAATGGTTTTGAGGCGATCTTCGTCGGCAAGGAGCGCGAGATTCAGGCTCATCTCACAAAAGAAGACGTGAGAGGGCTGTCGTTTTCCGTTGTTCACGCAGCTGAGGTCATCACGATGGAAGATTCGCCAACGGCGGCGCTGAAACAGAAGAAGGATTCATCGCTTGCGGTGGGAATGCGCCTTCATCAGGAAGGCAAGGCAGACGCTTTTGTCAGCGCCGGCAACACAGGCGCCGTGCTGTCTGCTTCCACGCTGATCCTCGGACGTGTGAAAGGTGTGGGGAGGCCTACCATCGGGGCTTTCTTTCCTTCGGAGAGCGGAGTTTTTCTGCTGCTGGATGCAGGAACGAACGTGGATTGTCGTGCCCAGCATCTCTACGAGTTTGCCGTTATGGGAAGTGTTTACGTGAAAGAGATTATGAAATTCGAACACCCCACCGTAGCGTTGTTGAATGTCGGCGAGGAGAAAAAGAAAGGGACTGAAGTCGTTCAGGAAACCTACCGTATGCTGGAATCGAGCGGGCTGAATTTCATCGGGAATGTTGAAGGGCGCGACCTATTGGCCGGAAAAGCGAACGTTGTTGTGTGTGACGGTTTTGTCGGCAATGTCCTGCTGAAGTTTGGGGAGAGCGTGCCATCTTTTTTGAAGAGTCGATTGAAGAGGTATGCCGGAACGGGATTTTTCAAAATGTTGCTTGTCGGGCTCATGCGAAACCCTCTGCGAACTTCGCTCAAAGATATGGACTACGAGGAATACGGCGGCGTGCCGGTACTTGGAGTGAACGGTGTTTCGATCATTGGCCATGGGAGCTCGTCGCCGAAAGCCATCAAGAACATGATCCTGAAAGCACTCGAAGTGGCAAGAAGCCGCATCAACAAGAAGATTGAAGAAGCGCTGGGACAACGCCAGCCCGTGATTCCTTCGTCGGGACAAGCACTGGCAACAGCACAATAGACACACCATGACACGAAGAGCCGCGATAACTGCCATAGGCCATTACGTTCCAGAAAAAGTTCTTACCAACAAGGAACTTGAAAAAATGGTCGACACGAACGACGAGTGGATTCGTTCTCGCACGGGTATTCGTGAACGACGCATTCTTGAACAAGGGGCGACATCGGACCTCGCGGTGAAGGCAATTGAGAACGCTCTCTTTCATCGGGGGATCGACGCCACAGAGATTGAAGTCATTATTGTCGCCACTGTCACACCGGACATGTTTTTCCCGGCAACGGCGTGCATCATTCAGGACAAGATAGGTGCAAACAGTGCCTGGGGGTTTGACCTCTCGGCTGCATGTTCCGGATTCCTTTTCGCCCTCGCAACAGGAGCGAAGCTCGTCGAAAGCGGATCGTATTCAAAAGTCCTCGTTGTCGGCGCCGACAAAATGAGCAGCATAGTTGATTACAAGGATCGCAACACCTGCATTCTTTTCGGGGATGGCGCAGGGGCAGTGCTCCTCGAACCGAGCGAAGACCCCAGTTATGGAATTCTCGATAACCGTTTGTATACCGACGGTTCAGGGGGCGCGTATTTGTACATGAGAGGCGGCGGGAGCCTGCATCCGTCCACACATGAAACAGTAGACAGGCGGATGCACTATGTTTATCAGGACGGAAAAGCAGTTTTTAAGGTTGCAGTTATCGGAATGGCTGAAGTTGCGGCGGAAGTGATGAAGCGGAATAATCTGAAGGGAGAAGATGTTGCATGGCTTGTTCCTCATCAGGCAAATTTGCGGATTATTGATGCGACAGCTGACCGCATGGGAATCAGCCGCGATAAAGTCATGGTCAACATCGACAAGTATGGAAATACGACTGCGGCCACAATTCCCTTGTGCCTTTCGGAATGGTGGGAGTGTGGTAAGCTGAGGAGAGGGCAGAATATCGTGCTCGCCGCATTCGGCGCAGGTTACACCTGGGGCGCGTCGTTGGTCAGATGGTCGTTGGTGAACGCCGCAAAAAGTTAGTTCATGGGAATCGTTGCGTTTGTCTTTCCCGGTCAGGGTTCGCAATATGTTGGCATGGGAGAGGATTTGCACGAGAGGAACCCGGAAGCGCGGTCGCTCTTTGAAAAAGCTGACGACATTTTAGGCATTCCGCTCAGCAGCATTTGCTTTGGCGGACCGGATGAAGACCTTAAACAAACGAAGAATACTCAACCGGCGATCTTTCTTCACAGTGTCGTGGTTGCAAAGCTGTATCAGGGATTGAAGGCGGGAATGGCAGCCGGCCACTCTCTCGGCGAATATTCGGCCCTCGTTTATGCGGGAGCACTCACGTTCGAGGATGGGTTGAAGCTTGTGCGGCTCCGCGGAGAGCTGATGCAGCGCGCAGGTGTTGAACAACCCGGGACGATGGCTGCAATCGTGGGTTTGGATGCAAAAGTTGTCGGCGAAGTTTGTAGCAAAGCATGGGAAGCCGGCGTCGTTCAGGCGGCGAATTTCAATTCTCCGGGACAGGTTGTCATCTCTGGTTCCGTGTCTGGAGTTCGCAAGGCCATGGAGATGGCAAAGGAACGGGGAGCGAAACTTGTGAAGGAGTTGCAGGTGAGCGGAGCGTTTCATTCGCCGCTTATGGAATCGGCGAAAACAGGTTTGAGAGCAGCTCTTGAAGCCACAGAAATCCGGGATGCCAGCATTCCCGTCTACGCGAATGTGACGGCAAGTCCTGTGCAAAAGGCGGAAGAGATAAGGGAGCTTCTCTATCAACAGCTGACAAGTCCCGTGCGATGGGAAGAGAGCGTTGTGAACATGGTACGAGACGGTGCTTCAACTTTTGTCGAAGTGGGGCCCGGCAAGGTGTTGCAGGGGTTGGTCAAACGCATCGACCCAAAGGTTGAGATCAGGGGAATCGAGAAGATTTCGGATATTACAGCATAATGGACATCCTGAAA
>CAYNRS010000129.1:0-5820 GCA_964399565.1 uncultured Ignavibacteriaceae bacterium | reverse complement strand
GAGCCCTATGAGCATTATGTGAAATTGTTTGCTCTTGTTTGCGATTCCAACATCTTCTATCTTTATGCGAAATGTTGAGAAGCATGTTAGAAATAAACCGGCCGCTTCAAGTGCTCCTGGTGGACGACGAAGAGACGTTTCAAAAGGTGGTCTCCGCTGTGTTGAGAGAACGAGGCGGCTTCGAAGTCGTTGAATGCGAATCCGGCGAAGAAGCTATTGTCGCTCTCGGGAATCGCAACTTTGACGTTGTCGTGCTTGACTACAGGATGGAGGCCATCACAGGCCTTAACGTCCTCCAGTGGATGCTCGAGCAAAAACTCGATACTCCCGTCATTGTCCTCACCGGGGCCGGCTCAGAACATATCGCTGTGGAAGCCATGAAACTCGGCGCGTACGACTATATCCGCAAAGAGACTCTGGAACAGCGTCGGCTCCCCATTATCGTCAAGAGTGTCTATGAGCGGTATCTGTTCAGGAAGGAAAAAGAACAGCTCAACCGAATGGCAAAGGATCGGGAACAGAGCTTGGCCTCCGTTGAGCTTGTGCAAAACGCACTGACGACATCCGCCAGAATTTTAAAAGCCACGCTGCGAAATATCCCTTCCGAGATCGACCGGTACAGCCAAACTCTCTTGCCTCTCATCAAAGAAGAGGGTCACGACGCGTTATTCAAAATGACACATGAACTCAAAATGACATATAACCTCATCCTGGTCATAACAAAGTCGCTCTCGGACCTTTCCGATTTAATGTATCAGGAGTTTTCCGAAGCACTGGATCAGGGGGTTGCGAATCAGGCTTCGAAGCCGACATCCGCTGCTGCATATGCAAGGGTGCCCGACACGCACCCTTCCGATTCTTCGAAGGAAGAAACAAATCTTCCGCCGTTATCTCATTGAGAATCCTCCGTCGTTTTTCGCAACATTTCAAAGCACTGTTCGTCTAACACTGAGTTTTTCCCTGTCGATATTAATTCAACTAACCCTTCTCTCAAAAGCTTGGAGGATGTAATGAAATTCACAAAAGTGTGGTTGGCAGTCGTGGTTTTTTGCCTCATTCCTACCGCTTTCGCTCAAATGTCGGCGGAAAAAATCGATACGGCGACCGTGTCGAAAATCAAGGACGAAGGTATGAACAGGTCGCAGGTCATGGAGATTCTCAGTTACCTCACAGATG
This sequence comes from uncultured Ignavibacteriaceae bacterium, assembly GCA_964399565.1. Lineage (GTDB taxonomy): Bacteria > Bacteroidota > Ignavibacteria > UBA10030 > UBA10030 > JACQPT01. Next base: position 4,644 of record CAYNRS010000129.1, on the reverse strand, counting down.
TCCACGGGCCGCGTTTGACGTGGTCCCCGGAATACAAACAGGCGGCGGTGTGGGCGAACGGAAAGCTAAGAGAATGGGGACTTCAGAACATCCACAATGACAACTTTGCTCCAGTTGGAAAAGGCTGGACACTCAAAGAATTTTCCGCTCAGGTCGTGGAGCCGAAAACATTTCCCATCATCGCGTATCCGAGAGCATGGTCGCCCGCATTTGGGTCGAAGAAAGCTGACGTTGTTTATCTGGACGTGAAGACGGTTGCGGATTTTGAAAAATACAAGGGTAAGCTCAGAGGAAAATTCATTCTTATGAATGAACCTGTCGAAATCACCGCGCATTTTTCTCCCGAAGGCAGCCGGGTTGAGGACTCTCTTCTCGTAAAGATGGCCAATGCCGGCCCGCCGGTGGGCGGCGGTCGAGGTGGGGCTCGCCGTTTTGCACAATTCATGAACATCCAGGATCCGGACTCATTGCGAATGATCCTCCGACAGTTTGCGCCGAACATGACGCCGGCGCAGGTCGAACGGATGGTTTACCAAAGGCTCGTCGAACCCAAGAAACTGGAATTCGTACAGCAGGAAAAAGCTCTTGCGGCCCTGGCTGGCGCGAGAGGAGACGGCGGAACCATTTTTGTCCAGCAGGCCACGGTTCCACAACCGCAGAGCATTCCGTTTAACCAGAGAATCAACGCATACGACCAAAAAGCCCCTGAAATCATTTCCCAAATCGCCGTCGCCGCAGAGCATTACAACCGAATGATCAGGATGATTGAGAAAGGACAGAAGCTTAAAATAGAAATGAATTTTGAAGTTGAGTGGACAAAAGCCGACTCCGGGTTCAACGTCATTGCCGAGATTCCCGGGACGGACTTGAAGGATGAAGTCGTCATGCTTGGCGCGCATTTCGATTCCTGGCATGGCGGGACGGGAGCGACCGACAACGGGACAGGGTCTGCCGTTTGCCTGGAGGCGGTTCGCATTATTAAAACGCTTGGGCTTCGACCGAGACGCACGATTCGCATTGGGCTTTGGGGTGGCGAGGAACAAGGCCTAATAGGATCTCGCGAGTACGTCGCTGAAGTATTCGGAAAGCTGGAAGGAGACCAGACCGCGCAAATGTTTGGAATGGCTGAGCCGGGAACCCTTAAAACGACTCCGGCGTATGACAATTTTTCCGTGTATTTCAACAATGACAACGGAACGGGCAAAGTGCGCGGGGTTCACATGCAGGGCAACGAAGCAACAAGGCCGATCTTCCGCGCCTGGTTGAACCAATACGGCGACCCCACTGCACAGACGTTGACGCTGCAAAACACGGGCGGTACGGACCACCTTGCATTCGACGCGATTGGATTGCCGGGATTCCAATACATCCAGGATCCAATAGAATATGACACTCGCACGCATCATTCAACCATGGACGTTTGGGACCGTGCGCAGGTTGAAGACCTCAAGCAAGCTGCTTCCATCATGGCAGTCTTCGTGTATAACGCCGCCCAACGAGATGATAAGTTTCCGCGTAAACCAAGACCCACGACGCCGCAACGTGCTGTAGGCAGCAACTAGTTGCGTTTTCTCGCACGACATCATGAAAAAGGGGCAAGTTTGAACTTGCTCCTTTTTCTTTTTATGTTCCTACCCCACACCAGTTGTTGATTCTTTCTTACAGTTTCGTTTAAGAAAAGGCATTAGCGAGGAGGCCCCATGTTCCGAAATATGAAACTTTCCGGCAAACTCTTGTTTGCTTTCGTCCCCGTGTTTCTTCTTCTTATCGGCGACAGTTACTACCTGACAAACCAGCAACAGGAGGAGGCGATGCTGGAACAGGCAAAAACTTCCGCAATTCAGAAAGCACAGATTGTGCGGGAATCGCTTGTCCAGCAAATGGTCGAAAAATACAAGATCGAGGACAGTTTTTTGGACAGGCTACAACGCGTCGGCGGGCTCAAGGACCTCTACATCAGAATCAAATTGGACAATTTGAAATTGATGGAGGACATCATCGAAGATGATCCCAACCGCAGCACTCGGCTTATGGCGCGGGAAAGATTCGCTATGGCGAAAGGCGAAACCGGCAACGAAGTGTTCTCCGATGGAATCGCACGCTTTGTCAATCGCGAGGCGGATGATGCCCTCGAAGCAATCGTTCCCTTCAGGGCAGAGAAGAAATGCCGGAGCTGTCATGAAGTCGAAGTCGGACATGTGCTTGGCGTTGCTCACATCCAGATACCGTTATCGGACATCCGCCAGGCCATCGTGAAGAATTCACAGTTTAATGCGCTCGTTTCCGTCGGGTTTGCCATCATCATGCTCGCCATTGGATTTTTCTTCTATCGTTCACTCATTCAAAAACCCATCAAGAACCTGGTTGCGGCCACGGAAGCAATCGGACAGGGGAACATGAGCCATGAAATGGACGTCCAGCCCTCCAACGATGAACTCGGCGTGCTCATGCAATCTTTCGACAAAATGCGGAAGGCACTCAAGCAAAGCCAGGAAGCTCTCAGAACCTCCACCGTGGGTCAAATCGCCCAATCTCTCATCAGAGATTTTCGTGCACCGATGAGACAAATCCTCATCGCCACCGACCAGATGGAAAAAGGCGACGTCGACCTTGCAACGCAAAAGCAACTTGCCACAACGACGAGAGATTCCGTCGCCACCATGAACAAGATGGCTCAAGACTTGTTGGATTTCACATCCGGTGATTTGCGGATCAACAAGATGTCGTGCAATGTTTCTGCCGTCGTGAAGTACGTTGGCGATGCCGTGCGACAGGATCTCGAGCGGGATATGGTTCGCTTGCAGGTTGACCAGAATTATTCGGGGAGTGCCCCTCTTGACTACGAACGCATCTCCCGTGCGTTGATCAACATCATTAACTATTCTGTCAACTATATTCCCCCGGGAGGGCAAATCACGCTCTCTTCGAGTACAGAAAACAAGAATCTCATTTTCAAGATTTCTGATAACGGCAACGGGATTCCGAAGACCTATCAGGACAGGATTTTTGAGCCTTTTGTGAAAGTCGCAGCCGAGCGCGGTCTGGGACTTTCCCTGGCGCTGGCAAAAAAGATAATCGAAATCCAAGGCGGCCGAATCGACCTTACCTCTGAGGAAGGAAAGGGGACGAGTTTTACGATCACGATGCCGCTGGGGTGATGTCCGGCAGGAATAATTTCTTGATCAGCCATGAACATGCTGCAAAAGACTGCCTGGGTCGGCATTTTTGCGATTGCCTTCGCTTTGGTTGAATCTGCGGTCGTTGTCTACCTGCGCAGCCTCTACTATCCCGACGGCTTTTCCCTTCCCGTTAAAGTCATAAGCGAGCATCATTTCTGGGTCGAAGTGTCCAGAGAAATGGCAACCATCGTCATGCTAGCGGCGGCAGGAGTTCTTGCCGGGGTCAACCGATGGCAAAAGTTTGCTTTCTTTATGATCGCGTTTGGTGTGTGGGATATCTTTTACTATGTATGGCTCAAAGTTATGTTGAATTGGCCGGCTTCGATCTTTGATTGGGATATCCTTTTTCTGATACCGGCCCCATGGATTGGGCCCGTCATTGCTCCAGTGTCGGTCTCGCTGCTCATGGTACTTGCCGGCGTCCTCATCATCCGAAATGATTCGGCGGAGCATCCCTTCCGGCCAAAGAAATGGTCCTGGATCCTCTCCATTGCCGCAACCTTCACAGTCCTCTTTTCTTTCTTGGCAGACACACAGGCCACTCTCAGGCTCAATTCCCCGAAACCCTATTCGTACGGGCTTTTCGCCGTGGGCCTTCTGTTGTACGCGAGCGCTCTCTACATCACCTTCAAAGACCAGAACCCAAACAGTCGTGGATCCGTCTTGAAAGAACATTCATGAGCCAACGAATCAAGGACTAATCACCATGAATTCTCATGTCAGGGCAGCCGTCATCGTCGTTTTCGTTCTCTCCGGATGCAGCCCAGCAGGCATAACTCGAGAAGAAAAACATGAAGTTTACCTGTCTGATATCAAAGAGGCCTCTGTCTACAACATTCGCGGCGGCCTGGGGCGCGATGCTACATACTGGGGATCGCCACTAGAGGTTGGCGGCATGCTTTATACAAAGGCAATTGTGACTCATCCTGAGGAATCACCCGGTTTTGTGGAATATGACCTCGGCGGCGTGTACTCGGAGTTTGCCGCTCTCATCGCAATTCTTGACGACTCAGGAGAAAATGGCGCTTATCATGGAAACGCAATCTTTGAAGTGGAAGTCGACGGCAGCAAGGTTTTTCGAAGTCCGGTCTTGCAGTGGGGTCAGAAGAATTCAGAGAACATAAAAATCAATGTTCGCGGCGCCAAAAAGTTAAGACTGTGGGTGTACTGCGCGAATTATTCGAACTACAGCGACCACGCGGCGTGGATCAATGCAAGGCTGATTCCGTAGAAGGTTCCTCGGATGTTAGCGCTGGAGAATCTCCACACTCATCGTACGAAAGGCCTCCAGGGAGACCTTGATTCTTAAAGCACGATTCTGTTCACGAATTCCGTAACTGCGCGAATACCACGATCCCCTCTCCTCAAACTCACCCTCCGAAGTTTTGACTGTATACTTTGCGTTTTTCCCTTTTACCAGAAATGACTTCGCATCCATACGTTCGAGCACAATCGTTGGAGCGAA
>CAYNRS010000128.1:0-5837 GCA_964399565.1 uncultured Ignavibacteriaceae bacterium | reverse complement strand
GCAATTTCTGTCTTCCCGACCCCCGTCGGCCCAATCAGAATGATGTTGTTGGGCATGATTTCTTCCCGGAGACTCTCCGGAGCCTGCAACCTTCTCCAGCGGTTCCTCAGAGCAATAGCAACAGACTTTTTCGCCTCATTCTGGCCGACAATGTACTTGTCGAGTTCCCGAACGATCTCACGGGGTGTCAATTCTTTTGGCGTGTTTGTTCTGTTTTTTGCGTTCAACAAGTACTCCGTCAAATGGAAGTCGGACTTAAGACCGACCTCCAGAGCGCTACAATTCCTCGATATGAAAGTTTTTATTCGTGTAAATGCAAATATCTGCAGCAGTTTCCAGAGATTCCCGGACGATTTCCTTTGCGTTCAATTTTGTGTGCTTCACGAGCATGCGCGCCGCAGCAAGTGCATAACTTCCTCCTGAGCCGACAGCAACAATCCCATCGTCGGGTTCTATCACGTCCCCCGTGCCCGAAATGACGAGGGCATGATCTTTGTCCAGTACTGCAAGCAAGGCCTCAAGTTGGCGGAGGTACTTGTCGGTTCTCCAGAGTTTGGCGAGTTCGACCGATGAACGGACAAGCTGTCCCTGGAACTGGTCGAGTTTCTCTTCAAAGCGGTCGACCAGGCTGAAGGCGTCGGCGGCGGTACCGGCAAAGCCCACAAGCACGGAGTTGTTGTAAAGCTTCCGTATCTTGTTTGAGTTCTGTTTCATCATCGTGGTTCCCACCGTCACCTGTCCGTCACCGCCGATAGCTACTTTTCCGTTGTGCCTCAAGCCGATGATGGTTGTGGCGTGTATCGTTTTGTTTCTCATAAGGAAAGCCTGAGTGACTAAATCTTTTTTCTCATGCGAGCGATGGGAAGGCTCAATTGCTCGCGGTATTTTGCGACCGTGCGTCGCGCAATGCGGATACCCTCTGTTTGAAGGATCTCGGCAATTTTGTCGTCATTGAGGGGACTTTGCGGTTCTTCCGCATAAATAATGTCTTTTACGCGTTGCTTGACCGCCTGATTGGAGATATCCTCGCCGTTGTCCGATTCGAGCCCCGACGTAAAGTAATATCTCAAGGGATAAACGCCGAATTCCGTCTGAACATATTTACTGTTGACCACACGACTGATTGTTGAAATGTCAACACCCACAACACCGGCAACATCCTTGTAGATCATGGGTTTGAGGTTCTCGCCCTCTTCAAACCACTGTCGTTGGCGGTCGACAATCGCGTGCATGACTTTCAACAAAGTCTCTCTTCTCTGGTGAATGGAAGCGATAAACCATTTTGCTGATTCGAATTTCTTCTTCACAAAATCTTTTGTTTCAGCGGAAACCTTCTTGCCTTTGGGAGTAATCAGGTCCCGGTAAGCGTTGTTAATGCGGAGTGTCGGGACGTTTCGGTCGTTTAAGGTGATAATAAAATCTCCGTTGTCCTTGGCGACAATGAAATCCGGCGTTATATAGTTTTCCTGAGCGGAAAATTCTCCCTCGCCCGGCTTGGGGTTAAGGTGTTGGATGTTGTCGAAGACTTTCTTCAAAGTCTCCGTTCCCACATGAAGGTTTCGTGCAAGTTCTTCGAAGCGCTTGGCCTTGAAATCGTCGAAATAGTGTTCGAGGATTTTGAGCCCAAGCTGCTTCAGGGTTGCGTCGCAGGCGCTCAGCTTCAACTGCGCAATGAGGCATTCCTGCAATGACCTGGCAGCAATCCCCGGCGGGTCGAGGAGTTGAATACGCTTCAAAACGTCTTCGGCTCTCTCGACTGGAATTTCCAGGCCGAAACTCAAGTTCAAATCCTGCAGGATGAGCGCAAGATCGCGGCGCAAATACCCATCCTCATCGACATTTCCGATAATCTCTTCGGCAATGAGAAAATCGGTGTCGTCAATGTTGGACAGCCGGAGTTGCGCGAGGAGTCGTTCTGAGAGTGGTATTGTGGAGGGGATAGGCGACTCGTATCCTTCCTCGTCGTCGCTCTGCTTGTACGCCTCCGGAGCTTTGTGCCCGGCGAGGTCGTCGTTCAGATAATCTTCGAGTGTATAGGAATCCTCGGCTTTTCTGTCGGCGTCCTCTTCGGCCTCTGCAACGGACGCCGGCTCTTCCTGCTCCAGAACCTCCTCGATTTCCTCTGATTGTTCAAGCACGGGGTTGAGTTCAAGCTCCATCTTGATTCGCTGCTCGAGTGCAAGCATCGGGAGCTGGAGCAGTTTGAGGTACTGAACTTGTTGAGGAGTCAGCTTGAGGCCAAGCCGAAGCTGCTGGGAGAGATTCATCATGGCAGCCATGGCAAACGCTCTTCATTCATGCTTCGGCCCGTTCGTGTGGTTTTGCACAATTGAAGGAACCTCTCGTACCAAGGCTCCCCATATGCACGTACGAGCGCTTCTTTGAGGAAATCCGTGAGGTAAATGTCCTCCTCACTTCCCTTGTCAAGTGCCGGGTTGCATTCGCTAATAAATTCAAAGCGGAGGTGGTCTTGAGTCCCCCGATCAATACGGATGGGAAAGAGATGGCATGAAAGAGGTTTACGCCAGGAGATTTCTCCTTTCAAGTATGCTTTTTCGAAGGAGCACTTTGCAATGCCGTTCTCATAAGTGACGAACACGCAAGCGCGATTCTCATAACAGGGGGTTGTATAGTCCTCTTCTGAGCCTTCAAACAGCCCCATTTCGTCTATTCGAGCGAGATGTTCATCACTGAGATATTTCTTGATGATTGGGTAGGCTTTTTGGATCTCGCTGATTTCCTCACTGAGGAGCGGAGCCCCCCGTCCGCCCCGGAGTGTACAACATGCGCCTTTGCACGATTTCAGATCGCATGCAAACTTGATGCTCGCCACTGGCTGGTCGACAGTCGTTTCCTGAATAACAAACATAGTTCAGTATAGACATTTTTTCGAAAAGAGAAAAGGAGACTGGGGAAAATTTCGATTTTGAGGCTAGAGTTCACGCAATATCAAGCCGAAACGAACAACTGGGTCTCGTCTTGAATTCTGCATCCAGGAAAAGGAAAGGTAAAATACTTTTACAGGAGAAACAGAAGCGACGTCAAAACGCCAAGCACTGCGGAGAGATAGAAGATTTTCTCGAATAATGAAAGTCCCGATGAGTCGGGTTCGGGTGTCGTATTGACCAGAATAACACCATCGCGTCCTTCATAGCCGTACATGTGAGCTTCTGTTCCCTTGAGGACGACAATTTCATCAATTTCTTCCGGTTTGATAAGAAGGTTTAGCGATTGTGGGCTTTTTCCAATTCGCATTCCGTTCAAAATAACAAGTGGGTTGGTTTGTGGATAATCGCGAAATGCCGAACGAGTGGTTCTGCGGGTTGACCTGTTAAAGTCGATAATCAAATCCGGGCCCATTTCCATAACGTATGCACCTGGCGTCATGAGTCGAACGAGATCGCCCAACCTTCGAACGCCTGTTCCTTGAATGTCTTTCCTTGTGAATGTCCGGCCGCTTGTTCCCTTCCAAAGCGGAGCAGAGATTGAATGATCCCCCGTGATCTCGACTTCATCAAGTAAGATGGAACGCTTCACGAGCCTCACGTCGCATATCAAGGTGTCGCCAGAGCGGAGCGCGCGAGAATCACGGATCCGATCGTAGGTGACATGCGAAAACTCAACAACAAACAAGCCCGCTTTCAACGGGCCAATCACAAACCTACCTTTGGCATCGGTTGCAGTTCCAAAACGTGTTCCGACAAGAAATACATTGACATCGGAGATGGGCTCGCCTGTGTTCTTATCAGTTACGGTTCCGATTATAAAAGCCGGAGGGTCATCGGTTGATGCTGCCAAAGAACGCTGTGTAGAACCGATTAGCAGAAGTGTGAGCAGGAACCTTTTCACGTTACGGTATTTCCCCAAACGAGAATGTTACAATGTCGAAGTACTTCAGGATATTCTCTTCGATGAGCCCACTGTTGCTTGGCACGTTTGGGTCGAGAGTTCCGGTACCGGAGGAGTTAATGAACCATTGTTTCCAGTTGCCCCTCAGACGCGCTTCCAGGAAGCCATTGACGTCGCCAAGCTTCACTTCGTTTGAAAAGCCGTATTCAACTGTCCTCGAGACTCTGGAGCGAAAGCGGAAGAATTGCCCCTTGTAAACTCCGGATAACGAGATTGAGTAACGGTCTATCACAAGCCCGTTTCCGTCCCTCTCGATAAGGTCTGGATCGTCGAAACTGCTCAGTTGTGGTGGTCGGACAATCGAAAACCGAACACCGTTGAACCTGCCGCCACCCACCTGACCGGAACCCACGACGTAGGACTCCGTAAATCCAATCGTGTACGAGGCCAGTCGGAGTTGAAAAGCAAATCTCTCTTCCTCCTGCGTCGCCTTGGTAACAATGATACTGTCAATGAGCATCTTATACCCGATAACAGTGAGGGTATCGTTCCCGATGATAAAGTCTTGACCGGCATCTGGGATAGTAATGGAAAGGGAAAAAATATTAGGCTCCCTTGGCGGATCCGATGTACCCAGGCAGCCAGCGAAGGAACTTGTTATAAGACAAACGAGAATGAATTCAGGAACCTTCCTCATGTCGCTCTACAAAAAGAAGCAAGCCGCCCCCTTGGGGTGGAGGCGGCTCGCGATAACTAGGCAAAAGCCCGTTTCAGCCTAATAACCCGGGTTTTGCACCATGCTTTTGTTCGCATCCATTTCCTGTTGTGGAATTGGAAATGTGATCCTGTTGTCGCTGGGAGCCAGGGTACGAATGCTGAGGCCCTTCCGGTGGAGCGTGTAGAAGCGATCTCCCTCAAAAGCAAGTTCCACCCTCCGCTCAAGCAGTATAGCATCAATCAATTCCTGCTTGGTGGTAAAGCTGGCAGCGGTATATTGAATCATCGTCTGGTTACTTGTCCCGCCGCTCACCACGATTGCTCTATTGCGAACTTGATTCAAGAGCGTGTAGACTACAGCAGGTACAGCAGCAAGGTTGGCAGCCTGTTCAGCAAGCGCTTCCGCCCTTGTGAGCAGCACTTCTGCATATCGCAAGTTCAGCACATTGTTTGAGCGATCACTGAGGACGAACTTCAGGCTTGCGCTTGCATTGCCAATTGTTCCGTTGAGCAGCCGACTTGCGCTGCCAACAACAGTATCGGCCCTCAGATCTCTTGCTGTGCCGCCCGCTGCAGTGACGGCGGCCTGTTGGCTTGCGGTGATAGTTTGGCGGATTGCAGTCGCATACGACGTACTGATCTTTATGTCTCCACGCCCATTGAAACCGCCTGAATTCGGGGCGTAGAATGCCTGCTGGCCGGCGTTAGGTCCGGGATTATCCGTTGTCGTCCATGCTATTTCAAGTATGGATTCCGTGGAAAATTTGTTTGCATTAAAGCAGGCTGCAGGATTCGAGGGCAAAGTGAAACCACCTGCTGCAATTTGCTGCGCATAGGTGTCCGCAGCCGCATAGTCTCCTTTGACCATCGATATCCTCATAAGATAGCCCAATGCCGCGTAGCGTGTGGCCCTTCCTCTTTCTGTGATCGGTCTCGTCGCGGGCAACAACGTTGCCGCCTGATTCAGATCAGCCTCCACCTGTGTAAACACCTCAGCCATTGTATTCCGTGGAAGGTTTTCGAAATCCGAGGATGATTTCACAGCCTTTGTTCGCAAGGGAACAGAAGGATGTGTATTCCCCGCAGTAGAATTCCAGGGCTTGCTGTAAACGAATGCGAGATGGTAATAGACCACTCCTCGCACAAAATGTGCGTCTCCGCGCCAGATGTCTTTTTGCGCCTGCGTGAGTGTTGGATCAGTTGCGTTTGTAATCGCTTCCAGCACGATATTGGCAATATTGATCGCCCTGTACGAGTCAGTCCACCAGTTG
>CAYNRS010000127.1:0-5874 GCA_964399565.1 uncultured Ignavibacteriaceae bacterium | reverse complement strand
TGTTCTTTGAGCTTAACGATGAGACCGTGGCCGATCTCTCCGTTCGCACCTGTAATCAACACCGCCTTAAGAGACATAACAAAGACTCCCGGTTTCGCGAATTGTCGTTATGAGATTACCTGCATTTTCTTGCCGACTTTCTGAAACGCATTGAGGGCGTGGTCCAGGTCTTTAAGCTTGTGCGCGGCCGATATTTGCACTCGCAGCCGGGCCTCACCCTTTGGCACAACCGGATACCACAAACCCTTGACATAGACGCCCTGCTTCAAGAGGTTTGCACTCATTTGTTGTGCCGTTGAGGCTTCTCCCAGCATCACGGGCACGATAGGATGTGTGCCTTCGATGACCCTGAAACCTAGCTGCTTGATCATCCGACGAAAATATGCGGTGTTCTCGTGCAGGCGGTTGACAATGGATCTATCCTTCATCAACAAATCGAAAGCCGCGCTCGTAGCCGTCACAACTGAAGGCGGCAAAGAATTCGAGAACACATAGGTTCTCGCTTTCTGACGGAGATAATCGACGAGTTCCCTGGGACCGGTCACATATCCCCCCGCCGCGCCGCCGATTGCCTTGCCGAGAGTTCCAATCAGCGCGTCGAATTCCCCCAGCACACCTTGCTCTTCAGCGGTACCCCGCCCGGATTTTCCGACGACGCCAATTCCGTGTGCATCGTCCACAAATAACATTGCATGATACCGTTTTGCAAGCTCAACAAGCTTAGCCACGGGCGCTTGGTCTCCTTCCATACTGAAGACGCCATCGGTGGCGATGATGCGCAAGCGATAATCCTTGTTCTTATCCTCTTCCAGCTGTTGCTCCAAATGAGATGCATCGGCGTGGTTGTAGATCTTTTTGTCCGTCACCTCGGGCCGGCACAAACGCTGGCCGTCGATGATGCTCGCATGGTTCAAACGGTCGCTGTAAATGACGTCCCTGTAATTCTCGTAACCAAGTTTTTCGTTGGTGAATGCAGAAAAGAACCCAACATTTGCTGCGAAGGTCGAAGAGAAAAGGATCGTATCATCAGTCTTGAGAAACCTCGAGACCTTCTTTTCGAGATCCCTATGAATCGTCTGAGTGCCACACAGAAACCGTGCTGACGCCACGCCATAACCATATTTTCTGATGCCGTCAGTCGCTGCTTTAAGCACTTTCGGGTGGTTGGACATTCCGAGGTAATTGTTGGAGGCAAGCATCACCATCTCTTTCCCGCCAACCTTCACCACGCCACCCTGCGCCGACTGAAGTTCGGTCTCGTATTTGTACGTCTGCGATTCCTCCATCCGCCTCAGTTCCGACGAGAGAAGTTCCTTAAGTTGCATGATCGTGTTAACGTTATCCTTTCAAGTAAGTTGACCGAATTTCTGATTTATTTCCTGGTTTTCTTCCACTCCGCGTAGTTTTTGCGTATATCACCCAACACTTCTTTGTCAATCTTATCGTCGTCGCGAATGCGCACGTCGTAGTTTTCCCAGCCCATGAAATCCTGAAGAGCTTTTTTTGTCGCAGCATCAAAGACTCCGCTTACGGGCCCTGCAAAGAATTCCATTCCTTTATAGGCTTTGTCCTTGAGAATCGTTTGAAGTTCTCTGCAAAGAGAACCATCAATCGTGATGAGATTTTTCGGGTCTGTTCTGAAGAAATAGAGTTTGTGGAGTTTGTAGAGTCTCTCCAGCTCCTGCAGAGGCCTTGGATGGTCGTAAATGCTGATGTCTATATAATCATCCGTCGAACCGTCATAGCCGGCACCTTTTCTTTTCACAAGCAGCGCTGCGGATTCCTCCCCCCGCCGGTCTCCACCAGCTTTTCCACCCGCAACCAGTGCTGCGACAAGGCGGTCTGAAAGCGAACCCTTCGTCGACTGAAAAACTGATGCGAGAGCTTCCACTGTCTCTTTGCCGACAAGAATATTTCCCTGTGCGGCAAACCCCTTCCCCGTTATCATCACTCCTTTCCCACCGCGGCTCTCACCAGCCGCGCCACCAGCCCAGTCAAAGCATTCGTTGCCGGTCCAACTGGCCGCATTGCCTTTCGCGTCGATGATGCCGACTTGCCGGGTCTGTCGCAAACTATCGTTGGCGACGAGAATTCGCAATGCTTCTTCTGCCGTGGCTCCGTTTCGCATCAGGGTGAGTCCTTTCGGTCCAAAGGACACATTAGAAAACGATTGCGTAGCCACTGCCCCGACGCCGGATTCCGCCCATGGAACGACCGGCCTTACGTTGGGAAACTTCGACTGCACTGCCACACCGACATCACCGTTTTCCGGATCAAGAGCGACAAGAGAAAAAGTTGAAACAACAGGATGGGAAACATACTTGTGTCGTGTGTTCGTGACGAGGAAGGCAACTGAAAGCAGAATTCCTGCACACGGCAGCGTTCGATTGATGCGCATGGGATCCTCCGGCGTGTTTTGTGGAAAACAACGCGGAAAATGTAAAAAGAATTGGCCTGATTACAAAGAGATACTAGGAACTTCTTTTCATTCGCACAGCAAAAGAACCGTCCATGCCGTGTTTATGCGGAAACGTTTCCACAAATCCGTCGGGGTGCACGAGCTGCTGTTTAACGAAAGGCAGGGCGGGCTCAAGAGAGAATTCAGTGTGCTTTACCATGAAATCCTTCACGACATTGATATTCTCTTCGATTTCCGTTGTGCAAGTGCTGTACACAATGACACCGCCAGGTTTCACGAGTGTCGCCGCGTTTTCAAGTATGCTCTTTTGCAGCTTTATCAGGTCGAGAAGGTCTTCAGGTTCGCGGGCCCACTTTGCATCGGGTTTCTTCGAAAGCACTCCAAGTCCTGAGCACGGCGCATCCACCAAAACTTTATCTCCCGGAGGCATTTGAATCGTCGTTGCGTCCGCAATCAAGACATGGGCGTTCGCAATGCCCAAACGCTGACATGCTCCCTTTACCAGAGCAAGCCGAGTCTCATATCTGTCAACCGCAACAATTTCGCCCAAATTCTTCATCAGCTCCCCAATGAAGGTCGTTTTGCCGCCCGGCGCCGCGCACAGGTCAATCACTCGTTCACCAGGCTGGGGATCAAGCAGGAGAACGGGAAACCCGGCGCTTTCGTCCTGGACAGCAAAGAAACCCTGACGAAACATCTCTGATGCTCCGATTCCCGCCATGTGCTTGACGCGAACGAAATAGTCAAGATAGTCGGACCGCTTATATTGGACCTGGTGCTGGTCGAGAAGCGATGTGAAATAGTTGAAGTCGATTTTCAAACGATTTACACGGAGCGACAAATCAGGGCGTAGGTTGTTGGCTGAAACAAGCTGCTTTGCTTCGTCGTAGCCGAATCGATCGATCCATCTCCGCACCATCCAGACCGGGTGCGATTCCACCACTGCCAAATGGCGCACTCTGTCCTCGTTGATGTCCGGGTATCGGATGTTTTCGAGGTTTCGCAGAATATTCCGCAAAATGGCGTTCACAAGGTCTGCTACTTTCTGTCCGCGCAGTCGCTTGATGAATTCGACAGTTTCATTCACAGCTGCCGAATGCGGCACTTTATCCAAAAAAAGGATCTGGTAGAGCGCCACGCGCAGGGCATTCTTGATATTTGTCTCAGCCTTCGTGAAATTTCCATGAAAGAATCCAATCAACACCCAATCGAGTTTCATCTTCCACCGCACAACGCCCGTGACGATCTCGTTCATCAGCCCCTTGTCCAGTTCGTTCATTTCTTCGGAACGCAGCTCGGCGTCGAGGAGCTTATCCAGGTAAGCATCGGATCGCTCCACACGGTTGAGAACCTTGACCGCGATTCCTCTTGGGCCCGCGTAGAGTTTATCCCGCGTAAGTATTTGCGCGGCTTCCTGCATCACACAGGCATCCCCCGTCGTTTACGGTCGTCACTCGTCAATTCAAAGATTTTTCTGAACAACTTTTGCTCCGTCGCCGTCAGTTCAATCTTTCTGCGCGCCATGACGCGCCTCGCCACTTCGATTGCTTTTTCTATGCTAAATGTCGTGAACGTCTCCCCCGCCGCTCCCCACGAAAACGAGGGGACGTATTTCGGCGGGAAACCAAACCCGAAAATATTGCTGCACACCCCGACCACCGTTCCGGTGTTAAACATGGAGTTGATCGCAGCCTTCGAATGGTCTCCCATTGTCAGGCCGACAAACTGCAAACCCGTATCCACCTGCTCTCCGTTAACGTACACTTTGACGTTGCCATAATTATTTTTGAGGTCGCTGTTGTTCGTATCGGCCCCGAGGTTGACCCACGGCGCAATATAGGAGTGGCCGAGAAATCCCGCATGCTGCTTATTGGAGTAACTGTGGATAATGCTCTCTTCGACTTCTCCGCCCACTTTACATACAGGCCCTATGGAGGTGTTCTCGTAAATCTGAGCGCCCACTTTGATCCAGCAATTATTCCCGATGAACACAGGTCCGATGATCGTGGCGTTGGGAAATACTTTGACGTTTTTTCCGATGATAACGGGTCCATCCTCTGCATCAATGACCACACCGGGTTTCACGGATGATCCTTCGCCGACAACAACTTCTTTTCCGATGATGTGAACACCCTTGTGGATCTTTCCCCGAATCCTTTTTCCTTTTGACAAGCCCAAAACTTCATAGTCCTTCGCCAATTGGTGACCGTTTTCATGAACCAGGTTCCATGGATAGGAGACAAGCTCGACATCGACTTCAGTTCTCGGAAGTCCGTCAAAGTCCGCCACGGTGAGGACTGAATTCAAACGTCCTTTGAGCTTCTTCAACGCAGGTCCGCTCACTTTCGCGGCAACGATTAAATCTCCGCGGGTGTACACCGCATCGTTTTTCTGACTTAACGGAATCTTCTTTGCCAGCGAACTGTCTGCGAGCACTCTACCGTTGACAAAAAAGCATTCGTCGGATTTTATTTCGTTGACGCTAACAACCGGGTTTCTTAACCGCATGTAATCCGCAAGGTATTCCCTGCAATGCAGATGCAATTTTGCCTTTGGATAGGCACGAACGATCTTGTCCCTTAATGGGGACACGCCGCAGCGGAGATTATACACCGGCCTGAAAAACGTGAGCGGCAGGAACTGAGAAGAATGGTCGTCTTCGAAAATACAAAGAGTCGCGGCCACGGCTCAACCTCTGAACGTATGGGTGAGCTTTGATGCTGCTTCCTTGTCGATAACAACGTAGGCCTTTCTATGCATCTGGATGATGGACGCTGGCGTCATGTGGGTTACGGGGCCTTCGATAGCCGCTTTGATCGCATCGGCCTTGCTTGTCTTGTTCGCCATGAGAATGACTTCTTTTGCTTCCATAATTGTTCCAATACCCATCGTGATGGCGTATTTCGGAACCTCTTCCATGGATTTGAAAAAGCGAGCATTATCTTTTACGGTTTGATCCGTGAGCGTTTTTATTCTGGTTCGTGAACCCAGAGACGAGCCGGGTTCGTTGAAGGCGATGTGGCCGTTGCCGCCGATCCCGAGGATTTGCAGGTCGATCCCGCCCCAGCGTTTGATCTCGTTCTCATACCATTCGCAGTGTGCGTCAATATCGTTTACCATTCCGTCCGGGACGTGGATATAACGTCTGTGGAGATCGATGTGTTTGAAAAGGTTTTCCCACATGAAGTAATAGTAGCTTTGGTCGTGAGTGCGCGGCAAGCCGATGTATTCGTCAAGATTGAACGTCGTCACTTTCGCAAAACTCAATCCCTCTTCTTTGTGCATCCGTATCAGTTCTTTGTACAATCCGATGGGTGTGCTGCCCGTCGCGAGTCCAAGAACGAGGTTGGGTTTTTTACGAATTCGGTCTGCGACGATTTTCGCCGCTTCCCTGCTCATTTCATCATACGAACCTTTGATTATGACAAGCATAAAGAGCCTCCTCTGTTCATGTT
>CAYNRS010000126.1:0-5881 GCA_964399565.1 uncultured Ignavibacteriaceae bacterium | reverse complement strand
TCGCTGGCCGCCAAGGCGCTTCCCGTTCCCCCGCCGCCTTATAATCCCTTCAATCCTCTCGTACTCCAGGCGCTGTCGATGGACGCACCTGCCGGCGAAATTGACGGGGAGAAGCTTGAGCTGAAGGCCGTCATCCCGGGCAAGGCATTCGCAGTTCACGAAGAAGAGCTCATTGTGTTGCAGCCTGGTGACAAAGTCTGGCGGGGCTACGTGAGCAGGGTTGATCCGGTAAACGGCATCGTTGAATTCACTCTCGACGAGGGCGGCGTGATACGGAAAACGTCCAAGAAAATTCAGTTCGAAAAGAAAAAGGCGAGGTAATCATGAAACCACGACACACGATTCTTTTGTGTTGTTTGCTCATCGCTGGCCGTGCTCTCCAGGCTCAGATTAAAACGGAGAAGGATTTCCAGCGCGCAACTCAGGGACAGGTCATAAAGCCTGAAGAACGCGTGTCGTTCAAATCGGATTTGCCGTATCCGAGAGTGATTCAGGCAATTTCCGAGCTGACGAAAAAGCTCATCAAAAAGGAAATTCAGGATCAATCCCCCCTGGCCGAAAAAGAAAATCAGAAAGTCGATGAGAACGTCGAAGGGCTGTACTGGCGCGACGCTCTGGAATTAGTCCTTCGCCGGCATGGGTTATGGTATCTCGAGACTTCGGACCGCATTGTCATCAGCACGACGGATGGCATTTCCAGGCTGTCCGCCGCGATGCAGCAGGCAGCCCAGCCTACGGAGCAGCAGCAAACGCCGGTGAGCGGTTTACCGACCGTGTCTCAGATGCCGACGCAAGCACTGGTGGATTCGGCAGCATTGCTCGCGAAGATGAGAGAAATAACGATTTCGGCAATTTTTCTCGAGGTCAATCAATCGAGGCTTCGGGAGACAGGCATTAGTTTCTCGATCTTTAGAGGAGCCGACCTGAATCTTGGCATTTCGTTTTCAGGATTTACCGGCTCCGGCCTGAGCATCGAAGCTGCCCCTAAACCAAAGCCCGGACAGCTCGGTGTCGATATTTCGGCGGCGATCAATTTCTTTGAAAACGAGCAGTTTGGGCAAGTTCTTTCAAAACCCCAAGTGACGGTGCGAGAGGGCTCCCCGGGAAAAGTGGTCATCGGCCAGAGTGTCGGTTTTGTGACAAGGGATTTTCAAGGAAACACCATTACGACCTTCTATGAGTTTGGAACGATTCTCAAAGCGACGCCGAAACTCTACATGCTCGGAAAAATACCGTTCATCGTGTTGAACTTGGAAGTTGAGAAAAGCACTGCAGTACCGGGCTCTTCACCGCCTTCTGCGAATAAGACACAGGCCTCGAGCGTTGTAACTCTCCTCAACGGGGAAGAAACATATCTCGGTGGTCTGTACACGACAAACCAAAGCAACACCCGTGAAGGAATACCACTGCTCAAAGACCTGCCATGGTGGTTCTTCGGCTTGCGTTATCTCTTTGGTTTTGATTCTCAGACTGAGACGAGGAGTGAGCTTATCGTTTTGCTCAAGGCGGAGCTCGTTCCGCTTGTTGAAGAACGTGCCGCGCAACGCGCTCAGCGGGATGTCCTGCAGGAAAGGCTGAAAGAGAATCAGCGTGATATTGACAGGCGTCAAGGCAAAAAACAATGATTGTGCCGTTATTGGAGAACATGTCACAGGGGAGGGAAATATGAAATTGGCAAGATTTGTCATTTGGAGTGGAATCGTTGTTCTGCTGCTCCAATCGTCGTGTAAAAGCCCCACTGAACCAACAACGGGAGTCTTTGTCGACTCTCATGTTCGAGGCCAGGTGACCCGGAGTGACGGTCTGGGAGGAGAGGCTGGCGTCACCGTGCGGGATATTTCGCTTACGAGCGTCACTACCCTAACAGACAGCGCCGGCAACTTCGATCTTCTCTATTCCCTGGACCAGACATATACAACCAGAATCATTGCGATCAAGACCGGGTTCATCAACCATCCAAATGACACAATCTCGGTCACCATCGATCCTGGCGCCACCGTCACAGGTGCAGCAATGGTCGTTGGCGTGGACAGCTCAAGTCCGCCGCCCGGAACATCGTCGACAGGAATTGCAGCCAGCATGGTTTTGGTGGGATCGGGAACGACAAATCTCTCGCTGAAGGGAACAGGCTCAAACGAAACTACGGTGTTGACGTTTGAAGTGAGGGATTCTCTGGGCTTTGCTATTTCGTCGGCTAATAAGGTAACGGTAACGTTCAGCCTGCTGGGTGGACCAGGTGGGGGCGAGTATGTGAATCCGACGTCGGCACTAACAGATGCGAAAGGAAGAGTTACCACACGCGTCAACAGCGGCTCAAGGGCCGGGGTTCTTCAGGTGTATGCTTACACCAGAAACGACTCCGTGATGGCGAGTCCGGTCAGGATTACCATTTCAGGCGGGTTGCCGGATCCAAGTCATATCACGCTACAGCATGAAAAAGTAAATGTAGCGGCGGGAGTGGGTGTATTGGCGGGCGATAATATCAAAGTCGGTTTTCAAGTCTTGATTGGGGACAGGTTTGGCAATCCGGTACCAAAAGACATCGCTGTGTTTTTCACGACAACGGGCGGACTCATCACGCCAACGGGCGCAACGAATGATGAGGGAATTGCAACAGCCCGATTGACAACAGCTAATCCGCGTCCTGCAGGGGGGAAAGCGGTGGTGACGGCGACGACAATTGGAGATAGCGGAACTGTCGTAACGCAGAACGACACTCTTGTCTTCTCTGGTGCAACGCGGATAATTTCTCCCATCGTCGGATTCTCAGTTCCCGACAGCGGTCAATCCACTCCGCCGGCCATTACGTATGAAGTCCAGGATCAATTTGGCAACCCACTTCAAGGCGGGTCAACGATCAAAGTGTCGGTAAAAGGGGATGCAGGATCTGCTTTGACGCTCGAGGGAGATGTGGATGTTACAATTCCCGACACCAAGGATCCAAAGTACACTGATTACAGCGTCAAAATTACGAAGAAAACAAAAGGTCCGCCGGGAGGTCAGGTTGTATTGCGCATTGAAGTGACCAGTCCAAATAATCCGACGGCATCAGTGGAATACAAGGAAATACCAGGTATTGTTAGCGCAATCGGCGGCGGTGGAGGCGGGGGCGGAGGTGGGGGTGGAGGCACTGGTGGAAACGCTACAGCAGATAAGATGGAACTCGCCGGAATCTCAAAGCCCTCAATTATTGTCAACGATGGCTCGAACAGCGACAAATCCATAACTACGATAACCTTCCTGGTAAAGGATTCTGTGGGCGATCCTGTTATTAACGTGTTTAATCCAAGTCAGGCAAAAGTATTTGTCACGTTTGCCGTTCAGGGATTCTCGCCGCAGGGATTTCCAATCAGCGGAGGTGAGCAGCTGCTTGTAACCGGTGATTCAACGAATGAGTTTTCTCAGGTGAGCACCAAACTCCTCGCCGGAACACGATCTGGGCTATTCAAGGTTACAGCTTTGGTTGTTGGAGGGCCTGCATTTGACGCGACCAAACCATCGATAACCGCGCTTGGTGAAGTTGTGATTAAATCCGGTCCACCCGATGCCGCGCATTTCGGCGTGTTTCCCTCAAGGTTCAATTTTGGAGGTTTGGAGATCATCAGCGAAACTGTCACAGACGGACTCACAGCTGCGGTCGGAGACAAGTTCGGAAACCCCGTTGAAGCCGGGACGAGGGTGTATTTTGACGCAGTCCACGGATTCGTGGCCCCTGAAGGCGTAACGAATAACAACGGTTTTCTCACCGTCAACCTTCTCGCGGCGTTGCCAAAGCCGGTCGGAGCTTATGCAAACGGATCTTACGGCGGCCCCGGATGGGGTCTCGTAAGGGCGAGAACCATTGGCGAAGGAAATGTAGAGCTGAAAGACTCTTTGCTTATTCTCTGGACGGGCAAGCCGATTATCAACGTGACGAGTGGACCAGGAAGTTTTGTTGTGGCCAACGCCGGAAGCGCCGGTCCGTGGACTTTTACGGTCCTTGATTACTTGGGTCATCCGGTGACAGGCGGAACAGTTATCAACGTGACGGCTGCCGGAGTCCGAGTGTTTGGGAATGTGAACACGACTCTTCTTGATTATGTCGCGACGGGAAACGGGATTTCCGACTTCACCTTCTCAATCGCCGATGCTGATGCAAATGAGTCTGATCCGCCCATCGTGTCGGTTCTTGTCATCACAGTTATTCATCCGGTCTATGGAACGTTTTCATACTCGGTGGCGACAGGTACGGTGGACTGATTTTTCGAACTTCGAGTACATAAAAACCCCGCCTCGGCGGGGTTTTTTGTTTTGCGTAACGTAGAAGCCTGCCTTCTACCTCGAAAGACGTGGAAGAAAGCAGGCTTTTACATCGGTTTACAGCAGGTGATTCTGCCGATACCATGCAAAAGTCTTCTGGACAGCGAGGTTGAAGGGCGTCACGGTGTATCCGAGTTCACGCTCCGCTTTCTCAGACGAGAATTTGTTTCCCACGCCCATGGCTGCAACAAGCTCCCTCGAAGCCCACGGACGTTTACGGAGCACATTCGCTAACGTCTCCACTGAAACGGCAACGGTTTTCACGCCAAAGGCCGGCAGCTTAAACAATGGCGGTATACCACCGACGATGTTTGCAATTGTGGCGAATATTTGCTTGTAGGTGAGGTTCTCGCCGCAAAGAAGATACCGCTCTCCAACCCTGCCTTTTTCGGCCGCAGCAAAATGCCCGCGGACGACGTCATCGACAAAAACAAAATTCATTCCACCGTCGGTATAGTAAAAGATTCTCTTGCGATACACATCGCGAATGATTCGACCGCCGTGAAAATGAATGTCGCGCGGACCAATGACAGACGAGGGGTTGACGATAAAGGCGGGAAGGCCGAGCCGGACGTAGCGAAGAACCTCGCGCTCGGCTTCATATTTGGAAATCCGGTAGCCGATGTCGAACGGTTGCCAGTTGAACGGAGTGTTTTCGTCCGCGTCGGAGCCATCGGTCTTATAGCCCACGGCCGCAACGGAGCTGGTATAAACAAACTTCTCAACGCCTGCTTCAAGTGATGCTGCGACAACATTCCGAGTTCCCAGAATGTTTGTTTCAAACATTAACTCTCGTTCCTTCCGCCAGTGCGAAATGACGGCGGCTGTGTGAAATACTGTATCGCATCCTTGAACGGCGCGCCGCACAGAATCAGGATCCCGCACATCTCCCACAACATGTTCGACGGTCGCATCGCCAATCGCCCGCAGGTCTGAGTTTGGCCTCCGAAGAATGCGCACTCTGCAACCTCTTCGAAGAAGCTCGATTGCGAGGCTTGAACCGATAAAGCCGGTCCCACCCGTCACGAGAACATTCCGCATGGAAAAAGCCATGAAGGAGTTACTCTGAATGAGAGAGGAAGGCCTTCGCCTCGGCATTCCCGGGGTCGAGTCGAAGCACCTGGTTGTAAGCGTGTGCTGCCGGTCTGGATTTCTTCTTCAAGTCAAACAATCTTCCAAGGTAAGACCAGGCGTCGATGTTCCCTGAATCTTCACCGATGGAACGTTCCGTTTCATCCACTGCTTCTTCCGGCAGCTCCATTTTATCGTATTCTCGAGCAAGGAGAAGTCGAAGACGGCTTCGCTCACGGGCTGTTTTGGAGCGCCGAAGCGTGTCTGCAAAAGCCGTCATTGCCGTAAAGCTCTTCACGACGGCGTTGCCTTTGTCAATGGCGGTAAGGATGCGGAGGTACCTCCTGGCGTTGAGTGTGTCGCCGGTCTGAATTCCGTAATGCCAGGCCCACAGGAGTCCGACGAAATACGAGGAGTCGATTCTGACTGCATCCTGCATTATGCGGTATGCCTTTCTGCGATATCCGAGACTCCAGTAAAGCCGGCTTACGTCGACAAGTTGAGTGGCTCT
>CAYNRS010000125.1:0-5886 GCA_964399565.1 uncultured Ignavibacteriaceae bacterium | reverse complement strand
TTGTCCCCAATAAGGACGGGCCAAGTAGAATGCGATGTTTGCCTCTCCTGGAATGATTTGGTCATCGTCATTTCGGTGTGGATACAGACCACAATTGCCAATGTATCGTCCGTTTGACTTTAGTACTGTTGCCAAGAGACCCATCGGTTTTGGTATGAGCCACGTTTCTCGGAAGCTACGTTCCAGCTCACTTCGCTGATGAACAGGCTGTGGAGCCCGATACACTGGATCGTTTTCCAATTCACAAAAGGGCTCCAAGTCAGCTTCTTCGTGGTCACGAAACAAGAGTCGTTCAGATTCGAGTCTGATCATCGTAGACTGATTGCTAGAACTCTGATCCCGCAGATGTTGTGTTCATGGTTCGTGTCGAATGCAACCTCAGCTTTCATGCCTTCGAAAGATGCCGCAAAATTCTCTACGAGATGAATCTTTGCTTGCGTATAACTCGCCGAATAACGTTACGCCGAAGGCTTAAAAACCTTTTTCTGAATCTCTCTTCCGGTCTTCGTGTTCGCGAGTCCTCCCTGTGCCGATTCCTTCAGGCGCGGAGACATGAGGTCGCCCACTTCCTTGGTTGCAAAGATCACTTCGTCGGCCGGGATTAAACTCTTGATTCCTGCCATCGCCATTTGTGCCGAAACAAAAGCGTTCGCAACACCTACCGCGTTCCGGGTTGTGCAAGGTTCTTCAACGAGTCCGCCAACCGGGTCACACACAAGGCCCATCGACGCTTTGAGGGCAAAGCCGACGGCTTCGAGTATCTGCTCATTGCTTCCACCGAGGAGATACACAATCGTTGCGGCACCCATCGCTGCCGCGCTGCCCGTTTCACCCATGCAACCTGCCTCAGAGCCGGCAAACGATGAATTTTTGGCGAATATCAAACCTATTGCTGAGCTCACTAAGAGGCCGTCGACTAATTTCTCTCGCGGGATATTATGCTCTTCCATCATCGTCACAAGTACTGCAGGCATGATTCCGGCAGAACCCGCCGTTGGAGCAGCCGCGATTTTTCCCATGCACGCATTCACCTCGCCTACTGCAATCGCACGAGCCACCGCTTTTTTTAGTGAAGACCCAAGAGTCTCCGTCTTTGCGGCGTAGACTGTCTTCGCCCAGTTGTTCAACATGCCGCTCGGGCTTATAACCATTTGCATCAACCCTTGCTCGACAGAATCCTCCATCACGAGCAGCACCCGCTTTAAGCCGTCATACACCTGCTCTTTGGAAAGACGCTTGTTACGCATCTCGTAATCAAGCATGGCTTGCGCCATGTCTTTCTTTTCGTTGTTGCAGTATTCAACAATGTCCGACAAAAGGTTGAATTCCATGAAACCCCCTACGGCAATTCGTTTTCTCTGTTGCCGCAGACCTTATGAGGAGCAATTGTTTCAGCGAAGGTTACGGCTACGGAGATTTTGCTATGTGTTATTTCTCATACCTCGAGCTGTACTGCACCATTGGCTGTACTAATCGAACAAACTTGATCCAGGAAAATGAACGCACTCTCGCTAAAGTAGCTTCGTCAACCGCCTGGTCAAGCTCTATCACCATATTTGCCAGTGTGTCGTTGCGCGAGACAAACATGTTGGCAATATTGACTCCTTTTTCGGCGATCGCTCCACTCACGTGTTGAATACTCCCGGGAACATCTTCGGCAATAATGACAAGCGTGTACGACTGGGCGTTAAAATCCACCGGGAATCCTTCAATCTCTTGAATCTTGATTCTCCCTCCGCCGAGAGAAGCTCCAACCACTTCTACCGCTCCGCCATTTTTTCCGACAAGTTTAACGCGTGCCGCGTTTGAATGATACCTCACCGTATCTCCGCGAAACTTGAATTCCCAATCCAGGCCTTGTTTCTTGGCAATCTCGTGTGAGTCTCGAATGCGTTCATCATCGGGTCCAAAACCCAGAATTCCACCAATGATTGCCTTATCAGTTCCGTGACCTTTGTGCGTCTTGGCAAAAGAGTTATAAAGCGTAATGATGGCTTTCTTCGGTTCGTCTTCAAGGAGTTGTCTTGCAACGTAACCAATCCGGCTCGCGCCGGCTGTGTGCGAGCTGCTCGGACCTATCATGATCGGACCCAGGATGTCGAATATTGATGGTTGTGCTGACACTAAGTCCTCCTTGCAAGAACGAGAATCCCGTTCCCTTCATTTCTCGGAATCACATAATCCAACACCATCAGGACAAGTTGGAATGGAAACACGAGGACGGCATAGACCGGTACGAGGGCAAGAAGCAGGGCTGAGGGAAGCCTCTTCAGCAAGATAAGAAAAAGAGAGTACACCTCGAACGCGATCGCTCCACAAAAACCGTATGAGAACTCTTCCAGCAATATGTTTAGTCCGGTTTTTCTGATCTTGCTTGTGACTTCGCTCGCAGAATAACGATGATGACTGAACCCATTACCATACCGATAGAAGAACCGATCCAAGTATTTCTCTTCCAGAGCTGCAAAATGTGGAAAATATCGCCTATACCGAACGGGAGTGTAAATCAACAAGAAACCTCCGGTTTTCAGCGCGTTCGCAAGATTAGAAAGAACTCGCTCGTCTTCCTGAATTGACTGCAACACTGCCCCACAAAGAATGAGGTCGAATTCGTTTTTCGGTTGGAATTTGGTCAAGTCTCGTTCTTCGAAGACAATGTTTCGCAAGTTTGACCTCCTTGCCAGACTGCTTGCCAATTCAATATTTGCCACTGAAATGTCAGTTCCTAGCACGGATGAATCAGGAAATCGGCTCGCATATTGAAGAGCAAACTCTCCCAGACCACAGCCAGCATCCAGCATGGAAAACCTCTGCCCAAGCAATCCCAAAATCCGGCTCAACGCTCGGTTGATATACCAGTTGCGGAGTGTTACGGCCATATTGAACCATTGAACCAGCCTGACCATCCAGGTGTGTCTGAAAAACATCGAAGGATATTGATGGGAATCGAGAAACTCGGAAACCCGCGAGACACTTGACGACTGCGTATACGTCGATTTAGTCTTGTTTTCCATCGTCAAGGCCGAAGAGAAGGGTTGCATTTTCTCTGGTTACTCTCGCTACTTCTTCAAGGCCGAGGCCCAAAAGTTCGGCGATCTTTGTCGCCGTGTAAGTAATATGAGCCGGTTCATTCCTTTTGCCGCGCATTGGCACTTGGGCCAAAAAAGGGGAATCTGTTTCGATCAATACTCTTTTGAGCCCGATATTCTTCAACGTGTCTATCACCGGCGAGTTTTTAAATGTGACTATACCCGGATAAGACACGAGGAAACCCATCCCAAAAAGGTCTTCTGCTTCTTTTGCGTTTCCGCTAAAACAGTGAAAGACTCCGCGACTCTGATGTGCCCTCCACCCTGGATTGAGGGCACAGAGCTCGCGTGCCACTTCGAGCGCCTCATCCATGGATTCCCGCGTATGAACAACAATCGGGAGATTAAACCGGATGGCAATCTGAATCTGCTTTCTGAAAGCCTCCCGTTGCCTGTCCCGGGGGGAAAAGTCATAGTGAAAATCGAGCCCAATCTCCCCAATGGCAACAACTTTTGGCTTACGGCAGAGGTTCTCAATTTCCGTCAACTCCTTATCGTTCGCTTTCGACGCTTCATGCGGATGAAAACCAACG
The DNA here is from genome assembly GCA_964399565.1 of uncultured Ignavibacteriaceae bacterium. Classification (GTDB taxonomy): domain Bacteria; phylum Bacteroidota; class Ignavibacteria; order UBA10030; family UBA10030; genus JACQPT01. The sequence continues at coordinate 2,264 of CAYNRS010000125.1, read as the reverse complement.
CACGCAAAAACGGAATCGTATTTATTGGCCAAAGCGACAGCGAGTTTGCTGGTCTCAAGTGTTGTTCCGGGAACAATGATTTTTTCAACACCGGCATCGGCCGCCCTTCGAAGAACATCCGGTAATTCTTCGCCGTAGTCGTCATAAAACAAATGCGCGTGTGAATCTATGAACATGGACAAAGGTACGGAATAAAGCCGACTTTCTAAAAGACCCCCTCCAGCGTTAAAAAGAATGTGCGTACGGGCGCCAGGTTACCAATAAGCTCCACATAGTGGTAATTCATGAGGTTCTTCACCGTAAAGCTCGCCCGAACCGGTAATCCAAGTGCGACAAGATCGTAACTGCATTGGGAATCAAAAACCTTGATGGGTACTCGCTGGCTTCCATTAATAATCGGCGCGAAGCGAACAAGCAATTCATCAATTCTCTCAATGCGACTAATGTAGCGAAAGTCGAAGGAAGTTGTGAAATAACCCTGCAGAATCTGTAAACTCGAATACACTAAATGGCGCGGGCGAAATTTCAATGGTTCCGCGCGCGATGGATCTGACAGGTCGAGGGGATCAGTATAAGAATAGTTCGTGCTTCCCGAAACACTCTTTTCAAAGAACTCAAATTTCACACCTACTTCGAGCCCCCGAATTCGAGCCTCCGTAACATTATCAAATTGAATAAAGATACTGTCCGAACCGTCCATTCTCCTCGTCACTTTCACTGCCGGCTCTATCAACCGGTCGTAATCATTCTGAAAAACCGACGCTTCGAAGAGAATATTGTCATTCATGATTTGAGTCCCGCCAATCTCGTACGAAATGCTCCTTTCGGCCTGCAGGTCACGATTGGGAACAATCTGGATGGCGCTTACTCGTGTCGAAACTTCCGTGTTAAGCTCACTGATGGATGGATATCGAAACCCTCGCCCAAACGACGCACGAAGAGTCGTTGATTCAAAGGGCGTGTAAACGACTCCGAATTTTGGACTTACCTGCGATGCCGATGGGAGCGCCGATACGCGCTGCCAGTCGAACCTTGCGCCGACTGAAATCTTCACGTCCTGTGTCAATCGCAATTCATCCTGAACATACAACGCGGCCCCTGCTCCAGGATGATCGCCAAAGATGTTTGAACTTACTTGATCATAATTTGCTCCACCGCCAAACGTCAGAATGTTCCAGGGCGACGTCTGATAGGTATTCTGAAGTTCGCCATAGAAAACGTGTGAAGCAGAAACGTTATTGACACGTCCGGAGCTGTCATCTCTCCAGAAATTACCAAAGTATATGCCCTTCACCGTGTAGAAGTAATCCGGCAACACAAATTCTTTGAACGCAAAGCTCATGTTTCCCCGCCTCGAAATTACATTTCCGTTGCGTTGCGAGTCTGCCGGTCTCGTGGCCTCTCGAAGATTCTTCCACCAGAAGTAATTCTCATGCGAACGCGACAACAAGTTTGCGACAAGAGTTATGTTTTGTGTTGGTGAGAGCGTGAACTTCATTTTTGTGAAGGCACTCCAGCGGTGGTAAGCGTCATTTTCTCTGTAACTTTCGTCCACCGACCGCGTGACGCTTCCCAGAAAACCAAACGATTCAGTTGACCGAGAAAAGCTCACATGGCCCCCTGCGTTTAACCTGGGCCTGTTGGACCAAACCCATTCTTCGTATCTCGGCTGATCATAAATTCCCGAATACAACCTCCATACAACCTCGCCCTCCGCGGGAATGTCCTTTGTAATCACATTAATGACGCCACCCAGCGCGTTTGAACCGTAGAGAGCCGATCCGGCGCCTTTCACAATCTCAACCCGCTCCACATGATGAACTGGCAGCGTTTCCCAGGATATTTCTCCCGTATCGCCAGTCATATACGGTAATCCATCGAAGAGAATCAGAACTCTGCTGCCCACGCCACGACTATAACCCGTTGAACCCCGAATATTGACTTGATCCTGCATCATATTAACGCCCGGGACATACCGCAAGGCATCATCAAGAGTAACAGCCGCCTTGCCGGCAATGTCATGAGCACTTACTGTGGCAATGCTCATCGGCACTTCACGAATATTCTCTTCGTACCGGCTTGCTGTAACAACGACTTGTTCTTTCAGGATTGGCATTGGTTGGAGTTCAACCTCAAGACGCGTTTCCACACCCGCCGTAATCTGAACCTCACCCAAGGAAGACGATTTATATCCGATGTGAGTAACATTAACCGTATAAATACCGGCTGGAATATTTGAAACAAAGAAATATCCCTTTGCGTCC
>CAYNRS010000124.1:0-5899 GCA_964399565.1 uncultured Ignavibacteriaceae bacterium | reverse complement strand
TTCATTTCAAGGCGAAATCGCAAAGCTCCTCGTCGTGATCCAATCGACGCGGGTTTCGCGGCCCATCATTTTTCTGCGAGGATATCGACACTGGATGTTTGAAATTGAGGAAGCGATTCAGAAGCTCGGCACTATGATCTTCTACAAACCGGTGGATATTCTTCTGGTGGCGGACGCCATCAACCGGATTGTTGAAGGCCAAAACACAAGGAGGTTCACATGGTCACAGTGACGAACCCCAAGGGATCAGAGGGTGGAGAGATCCGGAACCAGGTCCTCGGCAGCATTGCGGACATACCCACCTCTTCTCAGGAGAAGCTTGCTCTGCTGAAGGAACTCGACGAGATGATGAAGAAACGATACCACCAGAGTCTCGACGACGTACTCCGGGATCTGTACATGCATGATGTCATCTCGAAGCCTGACTTGAATGCCGACGAGATCGTCCGGACATTCGAGAGCATCAGCGTGTTGAAGAACGAGACCGACACCATCTTACGGCGATTTCGCCGTTAACCGTATATTACCAAAGAGGACTATCATGGATCACTACTGGGATGCCGTGCAAGAAAACGTGTGCCGGAAATGTATTGATGGTGATGGAAGGGGGAACTGTCGGCTCGCTCCGGGAGAATCATGTGCCCTCCAGGAGGTCCATCCGGAGGTTTTCGCCCTGATTGGCTCACTCCATGCAACGAGCTATGATGCCTATGTGCAGGTCCTCCGCCAGAAGGTCTGCTCCGTTTGTAACAACCAGAAAGCGGATGGGACGTGCCGCAAACGACAATCGGTTGAATGTGCCCTCGACAGATACTATCCGCTTGTCATAGAAATTGCTGAACGTCTTCTCGAGGACGAAATGATGTATTCGCAGCCCGAGGCCGCGCTACAACCTTAGAGAGTAACGTTATGAACCCGCGCGAAGTGATGAACCAAAAAGTGGAACTTCTTCAGGATGAGATCAGAAGGATCAACGTGGCGGTTGTCGATGCATTGCGAAAACTGAATCAGCTTGATTATAGAAATCCACACGACAAGAGGCTTTTGGAATTGAAGGAGCGGCTGGGCGTTATCGAGGCGCGCATCGAGGGCCTCGCTGAGTTTGTCAACGAGTGCACGAAGCTCGCCAAAGAAAGCGACAATCCGCATCAGGAGGATATCGACATCTGGGTTTAATTGAATCTATGTTCTTGTAAGAATATCAAGAAGGTTAACAAATGTCAGAACAGGGAATGAACAAAAGAACAATGGCGACGATCGACGGCAATGAGGCGGCCGCGTATATTGCTCACAAGCTGAATGAAGTTATCGCCATTTATCCCATCACGCCTTCTTCTGCGATGGGCGAGTGGGCTGATGAGTGGTCTGCTCGGGGGAGAAAAAACCTTTGGGGTACCGTTCCGACGGTTGTGGAGATGCAGAGCGAGGCAGGGGCGGCCGGAGCGGTTCACGGGGCGCTGCAGACCGGAGCGTTGGCAACGACGTTTACGGCGTCTCAAGGGTTGTTGCTGATGATACCAAACATGTTCAAGATTGCCGGCGAGTTGACGCCAAGCGTGTTTCACGTGGCGGCGAGGACGGTGGCGACACACGCACTTTCCATTTTTGGAGACCACAGCGACGTGATGGCAGTTCGGTCCACTGGTTGGGCTCTGATGGCATCGAATTGCGTCCAGGAAGTGATGGATTTTGCGCTCGTTAGTCAGACGTCGACCCTCGCTTCCCGCATCCCCTTTCTGCATTTCTTTGACGGGTTCAGGACCTCCCACGAAGTCATGAAGATTGAACAACTGTCCGACGATATCCTTCGGTCTATGATTGACGAAAAACTGATATATGAACACAGGCAGAGGGCGCTCACTCCCGAGCGTCCGGTGGTTCGCGGGACAGCGCAGAATCCCGACGTGTTTTTCCAGGCACGGGAAGCCGTCAACACGTACTACTGGAATTGCCCTGACATGGTTCAGCGAGAAATGGACAAGTTTGCTTCACTTACGGGCAGGCAGTATCATCTGTTCGATTATGTTGGAGACCCGAGCGCAGATCGTGTGTTGGTCATGATGGGCTCGGGAGCCGAGGCGGCTCAGGAAGCAGTGGAGTCCTTGCGTTTGACGGGCGAGAAAGTAGGCTTGTTGAAGGTGCGGTTGTTCAGGCCTTTTTCCGTGAAGCATTTCATCAATGCTCTACCAAAGAGCGTCAGCAAAATTGCTGTGCTTGACAGGGTCAAGGAACCCGGCGCAACGGGCGAACCCTTATATGTGGATGTTGTGACAAGCCTGGCGGAGGGTTCGAAGTCAAACGGATCCGGCTTGGGGTCCCCGATTGTTGTGGGTGGCCGTTATGGGCTCTCATCCAAGGAGTTCACACCCGCAATGGTGAAAGGAGTCTTTGACGAGCTGAAGAAAGACACACCGAAGAACCATTTTACGATAGGCATCGTGGACGATGTCGGCTATACAAGTCTCCCTTATGATGCAAAATTTACTACTGAGCCTTCAGATGTGGTGAGAGCCCTGTTCTACGGACTTGGTGCAGATGGCACGGTTGGAGCCAACAAGAATTCGATAAAGATCATCGGTGAAGAAACAGACCGGTTTGCACAGGGGTATTTTGTGATTGATTCAAAGAAATCAGGTTCGACGACAACGTCCCATTTGCGGTTCGGTCCGAGGCCGATTCATTCCACCTATCTGATCTCAGAGCCGAATTTTGTGGCTTGCCATCAGTGGTTCTTCCTTGAAAAGTATGATGTGCTGGAAAACATTGCCCCCGGCGGGACGTTCCTCTTGAACAGCATGTTTGGCCCGGAAGATGTTTGGGATCAACTTCCGAAGACAACTCAGCAACACGTGATTGAAAAGCGACTCAGGTTTTTTGTTATCGATGCTTACAAAGTTGCCCGGGAAACACATATGGGCGGCAGAATCAACACGATCATGCAAACATGCTTTTTTGCCCTTTCCGGAGTTTTGCCGAAGGATGAGGCGATTGGGGCAATCAAGGCATCGATCCAGAAAACGTATGCCAAGAAAGGCGAGTCCGTCGTCCGTCAGAATTTTGAAGCAGTTGACGGCACCCTCGCGAACCTCTTTGAAGTACAAATTCCGAAATCTGTCACGAGCACGAAACAACTCTCGCCTCCGGTGTCGAAAGAAGCCGACCGATTTGTGAAAGAAGTGCTGGGGACTATTATTATCGGCAAAGGTGACGATCTCCCGACAAGTTCAATGCCACTGGATGGGACTTTCCCAAGCGGAACAGCTCAATGGGAAAAGCGGAACATCGCATTGGAAATTCCAGTGTGGGAGCCGGACATTTGCATCCAATGCAACAAATGTGTCCTGGTGTGTCCTCACGCTGCCATACGGGCAAAGGTTTTTGATGCTGAACTGACGTCAACAGTTCCGCCGACATTCAAGTCAACGCCTTTCCGGGGAAAAGAATTCGAGAACATGAAATACTCGCTCCAGGTTGCACCCGAGGACTGCACGGGGTGCAGTCTGTGCGTTGAAGTCTGCCCAGCGAAGAGTAAGACAGAAATGAAGGTCAAGGCGATCAACATGAAGCCGCAGCCGCCGATCAGGGAGGCAGAGCGGGAGAACTACTCCTTCTTTTTGAAATTGCCTGAAGTTGACAGAAGGAAGCTAAGCGTTGAGACGGTGAAGGGCTCCCAGTTTCTCAGGCCGTTATTTGAGTACTCGGGCGCATGCTCGGGTTGCGGAGAAACGCCGTATGTGAAACTGGTCAGCCAGCTCTTTGGGGACCGTGCGATAATTGCCAACGCAACGGGTTGCTCCTCCATCTACGGCGGCAACCTGCCAACAACGCCGTGGACAACGGACGCCGATGGACGAGGCCCTGCATGGTCGAATTCTCTGTTTGAGGATAACGCCGAATTCGGTTTTGGTATGCGCACCACAGTCGACAAACTTGCAGAATACGCGAGAGAGTTGGTCTCAAACCTTTCGAAGGAAATCGGCGAAGATCTGACCAAGAGCATTCTGTCAGCATCTCAGGCAGACGAAGCAGGTATTTACGAGCAGCGTGAGCGTGTGGAGGCTCTCAAGAAGAAGTTGATGGGAATGAATTTCCCCATCGCGAAGAATCTTCTGAGTATTGCCGATAACCTGGTGAAGCGGAGCATCTGGATTATCGGCGGGGATGGATGGGCGTACGACATCGGCTACGGTGGTTTGGATCATGTTCTCTCAACCGGCAAGAACGTCAATATCCTCGTGCTCGACACGGAAGTGTATTCCAACACAGGAGGGCAGATGTCGAAATCGACTCCGCGCTCCGCGGTAGCGAAGTTCGCCGCATCCGGCAAGCCAACTGCCAAGAAAGATCTGGCTTATCTCGCAATGGCATACCGGCACGTTTATGTTGCCCGCATCGCCATGGGAGCCAACGATGCTCAGACTGTCCGCGCGATATTAGAGGCCGAATCGTATGACGGGCCGTCCATAGTTATTGCTTACTCGCATTGTATTGCACACGGAATAGAGATGTCGGCGGGAATGAAGAACCAGAAGGTGGCGGTTGATTCGGGCTATTGGCCTCTCTTCAGGTATAATCCTGCATTGGAGGCAGAGGGGAAGAACCCCTTCAAGTTGGACTCCAGGCCGCCCAAGATACCCGTTCGTGAATTCATGTCGCTTGAGACTCGGTTCAAGTCGCTCGAAAAAAGTCATCCGGAAAGAGCCAAAGAACTGGCAAAACTCGCTCAAGAGGACGTTGATTTCCGTTGGGCACTCTATGAACAGCTTTCACACGACCAGGGTAACGGCAAAGGATTGTCCCCGACCGAAATTCGCCCGGCAGAAAACGTAACTTCAAAGAATTAATCAGGGAATCATGGAACATACAGGCTTGTGTCCGATGTGTGGAAACACCCAGGTTTTGGACGAGACAGGATTTCACTCCGTCTCCGTTGACGAACGCGGTGTGGCTCGTACGATCATTACCCTGGCATATCATTGCAGATCGTGCGGAGTTTTGGTGAGGCATGAACATCTTGAAGAGAGCCCCGTGGAGACAGGGGAGGCGGGTTAGAGATTTCGACGGAGGTATGTGTGTATGTGGTGAAGCGTTGTCCTGTTTGCAACGCGGAAAAAGACATGCGGGTGGTGGAGGACAGGTGGAATATTGTAGATGCGCAGGGAGGCGTTGGAGCGGTTTTTGTGAAATACTATTATTGCGAAACGTGCAACCACCTTGTGTACGTGGAGGATGTAAAAACCAACGGCAGTTCTCTGGTGCATGACGAGAATGTGAGGCAAGCATGAAAGAAGCGAGAGTTTTGTCGGCTCTGGGAATTTACCTCGTCGCCGCTCTTTTCTGGGGATGTGGCACGACTCAGCAGCCCTTTCGAGTGTTCGGCCTCCGGCATGATGTGCAGGAATTGGCAGGTCGCTGGGTTGGAGATTACTACAACGCCGAGACAGGCATAGGCGGGTCTATTGTGTTTTCCCTTACTGGTTCAACCGACACCGCCTACGGAGACGTGATGATGGTGGCGCAGGGTTCTTCAGTTCCCTTCCGGCCTTTTTACGGTGATATCTCTCCCGAAAACGAATTCAGGAAGACACAATCGTTGACGATCAATTTTGTCATGATTGAGGACCGAAAGGTGACGGGAACGCTGTGCCCCTATAAAGATGAAGCGAGTGGCTGCGTGGTGTATTCGACTTGTGAAGGAACGCTTTCGGGAGACAGAATTGAGGGGAAATTCTTCACGCGATTCAGCGATGGGCGGTTGACGGAAGGTGAATGGAAAGTAGTCCGGACGACGAAAACACCAAGCATCTAGAGCCAGCGATATAACATGAAGGTAACTCGTTTATCAAGGGCAATTCGATGACGTTCGAGATTCCCATAAAAACCGTACAACGACTTCGAC
>CAYNRS010000123.1:0-5912 GCA_964399565.1 uncultured Ignavibacteriaceae bacterium | reverse complement strand
TGTTTTATCCGGCTTACACAGTTCCTTCTTTAAACTTGTTCTCAGAGGCTGTCCTTGCTCTTCTCTAGCTTCTCTTTCCTCGAATTTTTGCCGATTCTCCTTCTGGTCGTTTTGTAGAAACTTCAAACCGCCGGGCAGGAAAGCCATCATTTTTCGTTAAAAAAGAGGTTTTCACATAGGTACTGCGCTTGTGACCCCTTCTACATCACCCTTCTGGGGGGAATATGGAAAATGCACTTCGATCCGAGAACATCCTTTCCTTTAGTCCCACACCGCCCGCAAAGCACTCCAATCGAGAATCAGGACCCGTTCCCGAGTTGAACATTCAAAAGAAACGACAGGAGGAACTGGGCGTCACAGAAGACCTTTTGAGGCACGTCTATGAGAACGTTAAGGATGTCATTTTTCTCATTGGCCGCGACGGCGTGATCCTCTCCATCAATCCGGCATTTGAACGGAAAACGGGGTGGACAATCGAAGAATGGGTGGGGAAAGACTTTCATCCTATTCTGCATCCGGATGATGTTCGCCTCGCCTGGGTGAGCTTCAAGAATTCAATCCGAAGTCAGAGTCCCGTGAATACGGAGTTGCGTGTCAGGGGGCGAGATGGAAAGTACCTCACCGGAGAATTCACCTGGTCCCCCGCTTTCAAGGATGGAAAAATCGTTTCCGTGATGGGCACGGTTCGCGATATCACCGAACGAAAGCGTGCTGAAGAGAAACTCCAGCGTGAACGAACGCTGCTTCAGACTCTTATCGACAATTTGCCCGATTTCATCTACTTCAAGGATCCGGAAGGACATTACGTTCTCAACAATCGTGCGCATCTGAACTCGCTCGGCCTGCAGGATCAGGAGGAGGCATTGGGGAAAACGACATTCGATTTCAATCCCCCGGAGTATGCAGCACAATATTCCAAAGATGAGATGGAAATCGTCAGGACGGGCGATCCGTTGCTGCTGAAAGAAGAAATTGCTATTCACAAGGACAAGAAAGATCAACGTTACCACCTGACGAGCAAACTCCCGCTGAAGGATGGTCATGGCGTGGTGGAAGGGATTATAGGAATCAGTCGTGATGTTACGGAGTGGAAACGGGCTGAGGATGCATTGCGCGAAAGTGAGTTGAAGTATCGCAACATGTTCGCCAATTCGATCCAGCCCATGTTTCAGAGCTCCGTGGAGGGAAAACTCCTCAATGCAAACCGAGCGCTGATGATTCTCCTTGGCTACGATTCCTTACACGAGTTAAGTGAGATTAATGTAAAGGATTTGTACGTAAACCGTGATCAGCGAAATGAAATCCGACAGGTCCTTGAAACGAAGGGCTATTTGAGCAATGTAGAGCTGCAGCTGAAGCGAAAGGACGGAAACGTCATTACGGTGATTGAGTATTCCCGAGCCTTGAGAGATGAACACGGGCAAATCGTGGGATTTGAAGGCATCCTTGAGGATATCACCGTACGCAAAGCGATGGAACGCAAACTGAATGAATATGTCGCAGCGTTGGAGTGTTCGCAAAAAAAATTGGCACAGTTGAATGCGGAGAAAGATAAACTTTTTTCCGTCCTTTCACATGACTTACGGTCGCCGTTTGGCAGTATTCTCGGATTCTGTGATATTCTCCTTACCGAACGAAGCCAATTGACTACTGAAGAGGTGAACCAGTTCCTTTCGTTTATCAAAGAAGGTGCGCAGGATCAATTGGATTTCGTCAATAGACTGCTCGACTGGTCGAGACTTGAATCAGGAAGGATCAAGATGGAGATGAAAGAAGTGAACCTGGGCAACATCGCAGAAAAAAGCATTCATTCACTTCTTGGACTATCCAAGAAAAATGAAGTCGTGATTGACTCACAGCTTCCCGTGGACCTCCTGGTGCGCGGAGACGAAGAAATGCTGCAGAACGTCTTTACGAATATCATCGGCAATGCGTTAAAGTTCACAGCCAAAGGCGGGTCAATTGTACTTCAACTTGGAAGTCAAACGAAGAGCGAGATCACAGTCGCCATCGCGGACAATGGTGTTGGCATTCCCGAAGCCGATTTGCATAAGCTCTTCCATGTGGAAGAAAAATACACAAGGAAGGGGCTTTCTGGCGAGAAAGGAACAGGTTTGGGGTTGCCGGTGTGCTCGGAGATCATGCAGAAACATGGCGGTTCGATTCGAGTGGAAAGTAAAGAGAACAATGGAACGACGTTTTTCCTGAAATTCCCGACGCTCAAAACTGACGTTGGGCCAAACATATTGATCGTTGACGATGAGGATGGCTCCAGGGTTCTCCACGCCCGACATGTCAAACGTTTCCTGCCGAATGCACACATTCTCTACGCGTCGAACGGCAAAGAAGGGTTTGAGTGCGCTTCAAAGTATCTGCCGAACGCAATTGTCACCGACTATGCGATGCCCGTGACGAATGGTTTTGAAATGCTCACACAATTGAAGGAAAATGCGGCTACTCAGCACATTCCGGTGCTCGTTGTTACAGGCGAGGATTCAAAGGCAAGCCATGAAGGGATGACTTTGACGGGCGCAGCAGAAGTTTTCTTGAAACCGGTCATACCTGATGCGCTTGGAGCGGCGCTGATGAAAGCCGTCGAGTCTTTCTAATCAAACTTCCCATGGGGCGGGGGTCAAAAAAGGGTGAGAAGAAGTCCTGATTCCCGTCCCACCCTCCTAATAATCCAACAACGTCTTATCCCAGAGAATATACGTCCATTGTAGGTAGCAGGAGGGCGTACAACGCCCACATGACCGCACCGATGCTCACGGGAATGGTCAGGTTATCGTCAATTCTGCCGGACAGTGACTCGACCAAAGCCCCGACTGTGGCACCGGCAAAGCCAATGTAGTATTCGATGGCCTGGCCATCGATTTTTGGTGAGACGAGAACGACCAGGATGGCGGAAACAAGAAACGCAGCGCTTCCTTCACGGCTCTTTCGAAAAAAAGGCTTCTTTCCGTATTTTCTTCCAACGAGAGCCGATGTTGTGTCGGAAATAATGAGGATGGCAAAAGCGGTCACGGTGATGATTTTGGGGAACATGAGAACACACAATACCGCTGAGATCAGAACATACGTCGCCCCGTTAAGCCGTTTCTTCTTTCCGTCTTGCTCATGTCGCCTGAGGAGCCAACCGAATGTTTGATAAAACCATTGCCCAATCGATGGGATGTAATGGCGGGCCACATCTGTTACAAAAAAAGCGGCAAGCGCAGGGCCAAGAATCCACAATGCCTGCTCTTTCGTAATGAAATAATAAACAGTGGGAATCGACAACGAGAAAAGATGGATTGCCTTGCGGACGACTTCGTGACGGTATTCAATCGTTGCCGGTTGATCGGCGCTCGAATGATGACTTCCATCGGGTGTGCCAGCGGAGGATGACCCGGCGGAAGAAAAGCTCATTGAATCTTTTTGGGTTTGGGTATGGAACTACCGGCTGCTGCCGCGGGCTCGGGCTTTACCTTGACTGCCTGCTCGGACGGATTTTTTCGGGCTTCGTTCTGTTCGTCCTGGCCGTTCGTCCGTCGTTCAGCTGGAGGCAATTCCTCGCCGCGAAGGACTTTATCGATTTCGTCAGAATCAAGGATCTCTCTCTCCAGCAATGCGTTCGCCAATCCATGAAGTTTGGCCATATTTTGTTTCAGTATCTTTTCGGACCGTTTCATCGCCGTCGTGACAATCTTTTTGACTTCCGCATCGATGGCGATGGCCGTTTGCTCGCTAAAATTGCGCGTGCGTGTGATTTCCCTGCCGAGGAAGAGCTCTTCCTCTTTTGCTCCGTAGGCTAGCGGCCCCATTTTGTCGCTCATGCCCCATTCACAAACCATTTTTCTGGCGATTTCCGTCGCACGTTCAATGTCGTTTCCCGCGCCCGTTGTGAACTGATTGAAAATGAGTTTTTCTGCTGCCCGGCCGCCCAAAGCGTACGTGATCATCGCATCAAGATATTCCTTTGAATACGTATGCTTCTCGTCAATCGGAATATACGTAGTGACTCCAAGGGCCCGTCCGCGTGGAATGATCGTTACTTTATGCACGGGGTCGGCCTCGGGAAGGAATTTTGCGACGAGGACATGCCCGGCCTCATGATACGCGGTGATTTTCTTCTCGCGGTCGGAAATGATCATCGACTTTCGTTCCATTCCCATCATCACCTTGTCCTTTGCCTCTTCAAAGTGGCGCATCGTCACCGCTTTACTGTTCTGACGGGCAGCAAGGAGGGCTGCTTCATTCACAAGGTTGGCGATGTCTGCACCGGCAAGGCCCGGGCTTCCCTTTGCGAGGATATCCAGTTTCACGTCTTCGCTAAGAGGAATGTTTTTCGTATGCACTCGGAAAATCCCTTCGCGGCCTTTCACATCCGGCCGGTCGACAACTACTTGGCGGTCAAATCGTCCGGGCCGCAGCAACGCGGGGTCGAGCACGTCCGGCCGGTTGGTGGCGGCGATGATGATCACGCCCGTGTTTTGCTCAAAGCCGTCCATCTCAACAAGGAGTTGGTTCAACGTTTGCTCTCGCTCGTCGTGTCCGCCGCCAAGTCCGGCTCCTCGGTGTCGGCCGACCGCATCAATTTCATCTATAAAAATAATACAAGGTGCGTTTTTCTTTCCTTGCTCGAACAAATCGCGAACACGGCTGGCACCAACGCCGACAAACATTTCGACGAAATCCGCGCCGCTGATGGAAAAAAATGGCACGCCTGCTTCACCCGCAACAGCACGGGCAAGAAGCGTTTTGCCGGTGCCGGGAGGTCCGAGGAGCAAGACGCCCTTTGGAATCTTTCCACCGAGCCGCTGGAATTTGCCCGGTTCTTTCAGAAACTCGATCACTTCCTGGAGTTCGACTTTTGCTTCATCGGCACCGGCAACATCCTGAAAAGTTACCTGCGTCATTCCTTCGGTCAGCAGCTTCGCGCGACTCTTGCCGAAAGAAAACAGCCCCTTCGTACCTCCGCCGCCGGCCTGCATGCGCCGGAAGATAATCAACCACACGCCGATGAGGAGCAACCACGGGAAGATATTCACCAGCGCGTTCATCCAAAGACTGTCTTCTTTTTCAATCCGGAACTTCAATCCCTTTGCTGTCCATTCGGAGATGAGCTTGTCGTCGAGGTTTGTGTATGGAAGCGTGAGGCCCACACGAACTGCGTTACGAGCGGTTTTTCCGCTGGCAGTCTGAATGTCTGTTGGCTGCGTAAGCCTCCCATGGAAATCGAAATCCGTCAGGCCGGATTTCTTGATTGTTGCCTCACTGATCTTGCTCTCGTTCATGAGCTGCTGAAATGTGGTAAAGCTGATTTCGTACTCCGTTTCATCCGTGCTGCGAAAGGCGTACATAATCAGAAGCACGGCAAGCACAATGCCCACCCAGCTCAGCGCAACGCGGCCGAGTTTCATCCATGCCGGGTCATCGTCACGGAACTGCTTGGGCAGCTTTTTCTGCGAACGCAGGGGCGAAAGGCGCTTTTTGGGCCCGCCGTTCTTTTTGTCGTCGGGCGTGTTTTCGTTGAGCCACTTTTGATGCATGCTTACTCCGAAAGAAACATACGCTTCTGCTGGATCATTTGTTTCCGTCTGCAACAAGCTTGTAAATCGACCTTAAGTTACGAACTTTTTGAGCGTAGTCCAAGCCGTAGCCTATGACAAAGTCGGACGGTATTTCAAAACCGACGTAATCAATCGGGAAATCGAGTTTGGCGACACCTTTCTTCAGCAGTAAGGTAACAATGCGCAACGACGTCGGGTTCTCTTTCATGATCAGGTTCTTGATGAATGCAATGGAAAGACCCGAGTCGATAATGTCTTCAACAACGATAATATCCCGTCCGCTGACCTGACAGTTCAGGTCTTTCAGCAGCGTCACCTGTCCCGATGAAATTTTTGCATCGTCGTAACTCGAGAGTTTGA
>CAYNRS010000122.1:0-5939 GCA_964399565.1 uncultured Ignavibacteriaceae bacterium | reverse complement strand
GTGATATGTGTTGAAACTTGGCTGTTGCCCCCGCCCGAAGGACCGATCGTCGGCTTATAAATCGTTCGGTCGGGAGGGTGTCCAACTTGTCCCGACAACGTCGGGATTGAGCTACGGGCGCAATCCTGAAATAACTACGTGAATAAAAAATACGTTTTGTCCGACGCAAGCAGGCAGAAGTAGAACCTTCTTCGTCATCCGAGGCGTTTCCGCTCTGCTTCAATGCTTTCCAGCTTCCTGGCTACGAGGGCGGAAAAGTCTGATATAGATTTCGTTCCGGTTTTCACAAGAGCAATCTCTTTTTTCAAATCCTCGAGAAACCTTGTGAATTGACTTTTCCCGTTCTCCGCCACGAATGGCAACAGCTGTACGCCATTTGTTTCGACTCTTCTCGAAAGACCAGCAAGCCCGTTTTCCACAATCGCTCTAATCGAATTGAGTGTGCCTTCGAACATCTGCAAAGACTCGAGTTCCTTCCTTGTTTGCTCCTGGCGATGTTTTTCAAGTTCGATCTTCTCTTTCTCACGGGCAAGCCTGCGACGCTCATGAACACCCTTGATCTCTTTCGCAAGTTGTTCGGTGTTCACCAGTTCCTTTCGAAAATAGTCTGCGGCACCCGACTTTATTGCCTCAACTGCGATCGCTTCTGAGCCCGCTCCAGTGAGCATCAATACCGGGGAATCAATGTTGCGTTCCCGCATCCATTTCAGAAAATCCAACCCGTTCATTCCTGGCATCGAATAATCACAAACGATGACACCAAAGCTCTCGTTTTCAAGAAGCTCGACGGCAGATTCCGCAGAATCGACGGACTTGGCCGCAAGACCATCCATTTTGAGGGACATTTCAAGTCCCAGCCCAAAAGATCGTTCATCATCGATAATGAGCACGCGTATGGGGTCCGGAATTGTCATGAGGTTCTCAGATTGTGTCAATCCTGTGTTAAGAGCTTCGATGCTGCAAAGGTTCAATTATCCCGAACGCCGACAAGAAACGGGAAGCGAAAGTTCGCCTTCGTCATCGGCCGCAACAGCTTGAAGGGACTGGCAAATTCGTTGCCTGATCTCGACAAATCTGCGCTTTGCTATCCCACGTAACACTGCCACTTCCACATTCCGAGTTCGCTGCCGGGTTATCCTCTTCGCTGCATGCTACAAGATAGACCGCAGTTGAATAAAGGATCAGAAAAAGAAGAATCTTGAATATTTCAGCTGTTCTTTTCATCGTTTAACTGATGAGTTTCTTTGGGTGTTTCATGTAATGTACGGAATTCTCATATCTTCTGAAACTGACTTAAGCATGGAGGAGCTTGTAAACCTGGCTGTGGACATCTTCCACGGCAATGTCCCTCATACATCGAAAATGTCCTTCCGGACATTGAGGCCTTCCAACATGCGAACAGGGACGGCATGGCAACCCGTTCTTCTCGACAATGACATGTTCCGTCCCAACTGGAAAGAAACCAAACTCCCTTACCGTCGATCCGAAGACTGCGACCAGCTTCTTGTGCATTGCAGAGGCAATGTGCATCAAACCGGAATCGTTCGTCACAATCACGTCACAAAACTGCATTGCGGCTGCAGTTTCCAGCAGGGAGAATTGGCCGCTGAAATCGGTCACGCAATCCTTGCCGCACTGTTCGCTAATGTAACCCGCTATTCCTGAAGCGATTTCTGCATCTTCGCCAGCGCCGAAAATCAGGATTTTTGCGGCTTCGTCTTTTGCAAGCCTTGCACCCAGTTTGGAAAACTGATCCTCGGGCCATCGTTTTGTAAAATGCCTCGAGCCGGGGCACAAGCCAATGACTTTTTCGTACTTGCTTAGTGTCAGCTTCGCAATTTTTCCCGACACAGCGAAAAGTATCTCATCAGGAATGTGGAGGTCCAGACCCTTGCCATCGTTCTCGACACCAAGGCCGCTTACGCATGCGATATATCGGTCGGCTACTGAGACAACCTCCTTATAGGTGTTTCTCTTGACCTTGACGAGAAGTAGGCGGTCGAGCACTCTCTTATCTACAACGGCAACCTGAGGTCCAGGAAAGCTCCTCAGATACTTGCTACGAATGCTGTTGTGAATATCAACGATCAGGTCATACTTTTCGGCCATGACACGTCGCTTCATCTTGCGAAGCTCTTGAAACCCCCCCGACGAATTCAGTTCATACGTCAGGTTAAGATTCTGGTTCGTTTTAACGAGCTCGCCATACTCTTTTTTTGTCGCATAATCGATCTGGCCCTCAGAAAAACGTTTCCGCAATCCTCTTAAAAGCGGTGAAGAGAGAACAATGTCACCAACGGAACTAAACCGAATCACAAGCGTTTTAGTTTTTGCGTTCATTCAAAGTCAAGGTACGACTTAATCGAAGGACTTTCAATTTTGAATTTTCCGGCATCTTGATTACCTTCATAAAAACATCAATTATTCCCACATGAGCCATCCATCAACCATCGGCGAGTTACGGCGAACAGGATACACGGTTCGTTCCGTGAAAGATGAAGTTCGCATCAACCTCATCCGCAAGCTGGAATCCAGTGAACAGTTGTTTCCTGGCATCATCGGCTATGAAAAGACAGTCATTCCGGCTATTGTCAACTCGCTGCTCGCCCGCCACGATCTGCTTCTTCTTGGACTCCGCGGGCAGGCAAAATCTCGAATCGTACGTCAACTTCCTACTCTTCTCGACGAGTTCATGCCCGTCATTAAAGGATGCGAGATCAACGATAATCCGTACAGACCCGTTTGTAAGCGATGTGTTGACCTTGTAGCCGAACGGGGCGACAATGTCGAAATCGAGTGGATCCACAGAGATGCACGCTTCTCAGAAAAGCTCGCCACGCCGGATGTTACGATTGCCGACCTGATTGGCGATATTGACCCGATCAAAGCAGCCACACAGCGCTTGCATTATGCACACGAGGGCGCGATTCACTACGGTATTATCCCAAGGACGAACCGCGGAATCTTTGCCATCAACGAACTGCCGGACCTTCAGCCGCGCATTCAGGTCGGCCTTTTCAACATCATGGAAGAGAAGGATATACAGATTCGCGGGTTCAACATCAGAATTCCGCTGGATATCATGATCATTTTCACAGCTAATCCAGAGGATTACACAAACCGCGGGAACCTCATTACGCCACTAAAAGATAGGATTGACTCTCAAGTGCTGACGCACTATCCGAGGTCAGTGGAAGACGCCATCCTGATCACGCAGCAGGAAGCCTGGGTTCAACGGGATGGAAGAAATATCGTTATCCCGCAGTACTTCAGAGAAATCGTCGAGCAGGTCGCATTTGAGGCCCGCAAGAGTGAATTCGTGGACCAGAAATCGGGCGTCAGTGCCCGCCTTACCATATCGGCCATGGAGAATCTGATTAGCAACGCGGAGCGTCGCTCCATCATGTTAAAAGATCCTTGCGTGGTACCCCGTATTTGCGACCTGCCCCATGCGCTGCCCGGCATGACAGGAAAAATCGAACTTGTCTTCGAAGGCGAGCAGGAAGGTTCTGTTAAAGTCAGCAAAGCGCTTGTCGGAAAAGCTATTCGCGAAGTTTTCAAGAAGTACTTTCCAGACCCGCTCCAGCGCAGGCCAAAGGAAAGGGCAGAAGCAAGAATCGATGAATCGGAATTCAACAGGATCGTCGGCTGGTTTGAGTCCGGGAATAAGATCGAGGTAGGAGACGATATGCCGATTGAAGCCTACTTGAGAGAACTTGACCGTGTGAAGGGACTCAGGGAAACAACGCGAAAATATCTGAAGCTTCCCGAAAGCAGTAAATACGAGCTTGCCTCCGCAATGGAATTTGTCCTTGACGCGCTGCACCAGAACTCGAAAATTGCCAAAGAAGAGTACGAACACGTAACTTCCTATAAAGACATGGTTGGGAGCATTTTTAATGCAAAAGGGAAGCCCTTTGAGGAAGAAATTTGAACAATGAAGAATGTAGAATTTAAAGTGTAGACTGGATTCGAATCCAATGAACGACTTGTTGGGAAGAACCAAGAAATTTGCACTGAGTATTATCGCTTTTGCTGAATCTCTCCCTAGAACAAGGTCGCTCGATATAATTCTAAAGCAATTGATTCGGTCTGCGACCTCAGTTGGCGCGAATTACCGATCTGCAATGAGAGCCCGTTCAAGGGCAGATTTCATCTCCAAAATGGCAATCGTATTGGAAGAAGCTGATGAATCTCTCTACTGGCTTGAGTTGTTGGCAGAATCTGGTATGGTGAAGATGGATAGCTTAGCTGGTCCTTCGAAAGAGGCAAATGAGATTGTCGCGATGACAGTAGCCTCGATAAAAACAGCAAAAAAGAACAAAGGGGTCTAAAGGCATGCAGTCTCCACTCCTCATTCTACATTCTTAGTTTCTTATGCGCTTTATCTACAGCGGATGGACCGATCAATCGCAAACGGATGAACAGCGTCTTGAGTCGCTGACATCATTATTCAGTTACCTGGCAGTCCAGGCAAGCGGCGACGTGGAAGAAGCCCTCGAATGGCTCAAACAGCTCGCTCAACAATACGGCATCTTCGACGAAAACCTCACGATGGAAGACCTCATCAATAAACTCAAGGAAATGGGAATCATCGAAGAAGTCGACGGGATGAAAATCCTGACAACCAAAGGTGTCCAGAAGATCCGTCAGGATGCGCTCAAACAGATCTTCACGTCGCTGAAGAAATCGCCCGGAGGGAATCATGAGACTCCTCACACGGGCAGCGGCGTTGACCGTTTGAGCGAAACGAAGAAATGGATTTTTGGCGATATGCCGACGAATATCGACCTCACGTCAACGCTCACAAATGCCTTCAAACGCGATGGGATAGACGATTTTCGCCTGAAGGAAGAAGATCTGGAAGTTTACGAGACCGAACACCAGACAAATTGCTCCACCGTGTTGATGCTGGATATCAGCCACAGCATGATCCTCTACGGTGAAGACCGCATCACGCCCGCCAAACAGGTCGCCCTCGCTCTGGCCGAACTCATCAGCGTGAAATTTCCCCGCGATTACCTGGCACTTGTCGTCTTTGGCGATGAAGCGAAAGTGGTCAGCATCAGCGAACTTCCTTTTCTTAACGTCGGACCGTATCACACCAACACGCGGGCCGGATTGCAGCTTGCTCGTAGTTTATTGCGGCGGTGCGGCAACATCAACAAACAGATTTTTATGGTTACCGACGGAAAGCCATCCGCCATTTTTGATGACTCAGGCCGACTCTACAAGAATTCATTCGGACTCGACCCTCGCATCGTCAACAAAACGCTCGATGAAGCCGTTCAGTGCCGCAGGGAAAAGGTTACTGTAAGCACTTTTATGGTTGCTCAGGATCCCTATCTCATCAATTTCGTCGAAGAGTTCACAAAGGCGAATCACGGACGGGCGTACTACTCCTCTCTCAACAACCTCGGCGAGTTCATCTTCGTCGATTACCTCAAGAACCGGCGTAAGCGAATCCAATCGGGGCGTTAGGTTTTGACAAAGCCTGATGGTTAGGCATCCAAAGTCAAGTGCGAAACCTTGCAGACTTCGGAACTCACGCGTCGTTTGTTGAATTTCTTCGATTTTTTGCGCACTTTGACCATCGGTACAGAGTTTTTTCTCAATATTTTTTGAGATTTCCATGCTTTTGATCTTTCCTTCCGTCGAAATCAGTAAAGCCTGCTGCCTTGAGATTGTTCAGGGCGTCCCGGGATCCGAGCGCACGTATTCGATTGACCCCGTGAAAATGGCCATTCTCTGGCGCGGGGAGAACGCAAAAACATTGCACGTCGTGGATCGTGATGGTCTCAATGAGGGAAAAATCGTCAACAAAGACATCATCAGACAGCTTGTTCAAGCTGTCGACATTCCAATCCAGGTGGGGGGTGGACTGAGGTCTTACGAAGAAATCACAAGCGTTCTGGAGCTTGGGGTCTATCGCGTAATTG